>JAFVTV010000024.1 GCA_017502975.1 Clostridia bacterium
CCCACAGCCGAAAATTCGGCTGATTTGCCTTCCCTTGTAAGGGAAGGGGGACCACGTAGTGGTGGATGAGTAGTTTAAGTCAGTAACATCCTCATCCGTCACACTTCGCGTGCCACCTTCCCCTACTTGGGGAAGGCTGCGGTGGCTCCGCATTTTTATTCCACCGGCTCAGGTGGTGGTTTATTTTCGCTAAAGCTACAAAAAAGCGCAGGCGGGCGCACACGCTCTCGCGTGACACGCCGACCTGCGCCGACAAAATATTATTTAATGCTTGTAGGTCTCGTGGCTGATCACATCATCATCAAAGATATCCTGCTCACCCAAAAGATCACACAGCACCTCGGCGGTGCGGTCAAGATCGTGCGTGATCAGATTCAGGCGCAGCACGTCGTTTTCCTTAATCGCGCCACCCGTGTAAAAGTGCTTATCTGCTGTTTCGGTCTTTACCGAAAGCAGCGTGCAGGAGGGGGGCCAAAGGATATCGCGCGGCTGTTTGCCAATCGCAAAACTGCCGGGCTTTGCCTCTGTGGTAACATCTACCACGTGGCGATCCTTGCCCCTGTTTTCCTTGTGGATCTCACGCTCCATTGCAATTTCGTTGATCGAATTTGCACCGAGCACCTCTACGATCACATAAGAAACAAGGACAGCGAGCAATATAGGCAGCAAATTTCCAAGCCCCGAAAAAACCTCAATGGCAAGCACCATTGCAGTCAAGGGCGTGCGTACCGATGCCGCAAGGAAGGCGGTCATACCAATGACGACCATCAGCAAAAAATGCTCCTCACCCAGCACACCCGTGCTGATCAGCACGTCGGATACCACCGAGCCAATGAGTGCACCAAAGGAAAGCAAGGGGGTAAACAGACCGCCCGTAGCACCTACGTCGTTTGCAAAAATAACCAGCGTGGCGCGCAGCGCCAAAAGCAGCAATGCCACATACCATGCCACACGGTGTGCAAGCAGTGCCTCGATCAGGTGGTGTCCCGTTCCAATGCCCTCATAGTAAACAGAGCCGATAATGGCAACCACAGCAAACACGGGTGCAACCTTAAAGAACAGATGCACTTTCCCAAGCCTTTTGTGCAAAAGACCGCGCACGGCATGTGTGACGGCGCCGAACAAATAGGCAAAGCCGCCGCACAAAAGCCCTACGGGCAATGCGGCCCAAACGAGCCACAGGGGCAGATGCGCTGAAATGGAAATATGAAACAGCGCACTTTCCTTATGGAACAAATAGCAAAGCAATTCCAGTGTGCCCATGCCCGCAAGCACACTGCTTGCCGAGGACATAATAAGAAGCGGAGAAAAGCGTCTGTGCCCCTCCTCAAGTCCAAACAGAATGGCGGTTGTCGGTGCGCAGATCGCGGTAGCAAAGCCCGCGGTCGCGCCGCTTGTCATCAAATAGCGCTCCCAAGCGCGGTGCTTTTTGCCCATAACGCGCGTCACACCGCTACCAACCGCCGTACCCATCTGCACGGCAGGCCCCTCGTCATTGCCAAGCGGAATACCGCACAAAAAGGAAAGCAGTGCCGAGGTGAAAACGAAAATGAGGTTTCTGAGCCAATGGAAGGTAATGAGCCCGCGAATGAGCGCCACAGCAGTTGGAATGCCGCCACCGCGCGAATGGGGCGAATAGGTTAAAAAGAAGGAAACGACTGCCGCAACCAAAACGGCTCCGAGCACCACAAGCGGAATATATTGCGGATGTTCCCCCGCAAAGCGATAGATCGCCTGCGAGATCTCGATCACCTGCTCGGAGATCACACGAAAGGCAAACACAATGATGCCCGTGATGATGCCCGTGATGCCCGCAAATACCACGCATGGCCATATGACATTTTGAATTTTATGCTTGATCTTTTTTTCTTGCACGGTCCCCTCCCCCGCACACGGCGGTTTCAGACGGTAATATCTATTTTTGTATTATACTCTTTTTGTCAATTCATGTCAACTGCAAAGGGCAGGCGAACATAAATATTTTGCCCCAAAGAGAAAAAGCAAACCCGTGCGAGGGGAAGATCCCTTTGCACGGGGCATTGTTTAGTTGCTTTTTCTGCTTTTTCTCGCCATCTCGCAAAGGCTTGCCAGCGGGCACACCTCGCAGCGCGGTGCGCGCGCCGTGCACACGTCGCGCCCAAATTGCACAATGCGGTGGCAAAAATCGCTCTGCTCGGCGGGCTCAACGAGTTTTACCAAGGTGCGCTCCACCTTTGTCGGATCCTTCAGCGTTGTCGGGTACATGCCAAGACGTCCGCAAATGCGAATACAGTGGGTGTCGGCTACAATGGCGGGCAAGCCAAAAATATCGCCACGAAGTAAATTGGCGATCTTGCGCCCAACACCTGGGAACTTTAAAAGTTCATCCATATCCGAGGGCAATTCGCCGCCGTAGTCAGTCAAAAGCAACCGCGATGCATCTATAATATTTTGCGCCTTGGTGTGATAAAGCCCACAGGGGCGCACAATGCGCTCAACATCAGCAAGCGCGGCACTCGCAAGCGCCTTGGCATCGGGGTAATGAAAAAACAACTCACGGCAAACGATGTTTACGCGCGCATCGGTGCACTGCGCGGATAGACGCCCCATTACCAACAGTTTAAACGGATCACCGCCCGCTTCAAGGGCGCAGGTCGCCTCGGGATATATGTTTTTTAGTTCTGCCACGATCTCGCGCATACGCTCTCTTTTTTGCTTTTCCGTCATCGTTACACCTCCCCCAAAAAGCCATACGGCACTGCTTTTTCTGTGTCATTCAGTATAACATAAAAGAAAGAAAATTGTCAAATCTTTTTGCGATAAACTTTGCGGTAATACTTGACAACAAGGAGCACGTTTGCTATAATAACGGGGTAGACAGGATCCTCTGTACTCTCTCGGGATGTAGCGCAGTTGGGGACGTTTGCGAGCGCCGCCGGGGGCGGATGCAGCGAGCAATAAGGATGTGTCCTGTACTCGGATTCACCGAGTACTGCAAGTTTGCCACTGGCAAACATTGCCGCCGTCGCAGAACGCAAGTTTTAGCGTAGCGTGATGCGGTAACGGCGGCAGGAAGCGCAGCGGACAACTGCAACAAAAAATAACTCTTAATATTTCGGGATGTAGCGCAGTTGGTAGCGCGCCTGGTTTGGGACCAGGATGTCGCAGGTTCGAATCCTGTCATTCCGACCAGCGGCAAGTTGCCGCCCCCGATCATTGGGATGTGCGGCATAAAATCCTTGCCACCTATCGCGTCGGCGAAGCAGACTTTTCGGTTTCGCCCACCCCGGAGGCGTAGCTCAGTTGGTCAGAGCGCACGGTTCACATCCGTGAGGTCATGGGTTCGAGCCCCCTCGTCTCCACCAAAGCAAAAAGGCACCCTTTTGGGTGCCTTTTTGCTTTGGTGCGCCTCGGGGGTGTGAGAACCCATATGGGAAGAATGCCGATTTTGCAAGGCAAACGGCGGCGTTTAGCCGCCGAGGCATTCTGTTTGTTTCGGGCACGGGTGCCCGAAATAGGCGAGCCCCCTCGCATCCTCTTATCATCTTGGGGGTGCCTTTTGTTATGGCGCAGACTCGGTTTGCCTCGAACCCGTTTGTTTTGCGCAACAAAACATGGGAAGAATGCCGATTTTGCAAGGCAAACGGCGGTGTTCAGCCGCCGAGGCATTCTGTTTGTTTCGGGCATCGCCCGAAACGGACGAGCCCCCGAATCCGCGCGCCCACCCCTTCCCTCTCTACATTTCCCCCTGAAATAAACTTCTTTCTCATTTTCGGTTGACAATTCTCTCATTTTAGTATAAAATTTTAACAGACTATATTTTGAGGTAACTGCATGATTTGTAATTCTATTTTAGATGCACTTGGCAATACGCCCCTGATTCGGCTCTCGCGCCTTGCCGACCCCGAGGGTGCGGAAATTCTTGTAAAATTCGAAGGGCTGAACGTCGGCGGCTCTATCAAAACGCGCACGGCATATAACATGATCCGCGCGGCAGAACAAGAGGGACTGATCAAGCCCGACACCATCATTGTTGAGCCCACCAGCGGCAACCAAGGCATTGGACTTGCGCTTGTTGGCGCGGTGCGCGGCTACAAAACCAAGATCATTATGCCCGATTCTGTCAGCGAGGAGCGCCGCAAACTGGTAGAGCACTACGGTGCTGAGGTCATTCTCATTCACGATGCGGGCAACATCGGCGACTGCATTGAGGAATGCCTGCAAACGGCACTGCGCATGCAACGCGAGGATCCGCACGTGTTTGTGCCCCAACAATTTGAAAACCCCAACAACGTAGATATTCAGCGCAAGCAAACGGGTGTTGAGATCCTCGAGCAGGTAAACGGCCCGATCCACGGCTTTTGCTCGGGCATTGGCACGGGCGGTACGATCACAGGCATTGGTGAAACGCTGAAGGCTGCAAACCCCGACATGGAGATTTGGGCAGTTGAGCCCGAGCACGCAGCGATCCTTTCGGGCGGATCTATCGGCACCCACCTGCAAATGGGCATTGGTGACGGGCTTATCCCCGCCATTCTCAACCAAAATATTTATAATGACATCTGCATTGTAAAGGATGAAGAAGCGCTATCCACAGCCAAGCGTCTTGCCAGCGAGGAAGGTATTATGTGCGGCATTTCCAGCGGCACAAACGTGGCAGCGGCAATCAAGCTTGCCAAAAAACTGGGGAAAGGCAAAACCGTGGTAACCGTGTTGCCCGACACTGCCGAGCGCTATTTTTCGACCCCACTTTTTGAATAAAACTTTTTCAATTTTTTTAAAAAATAGTATTGACAACCCCCTTTTTGTGTGCTATAATACCGAAGTACGCCGAAAGGGGTATATGCGGCATTAGCTCAGCCGGATAGAGTGCCTGGCTACGAACCAGTAGGTCGGGGGTTCGAATCCCTCATGCCGCGCCATAACAAAAGGGTCGCCACAAGGGCGACCCTTTTGTTATGGCTCAGCATGGGTTGATTCGAAGCCCCCTCTGCGAGCCTTGGTTCGCAGAATGGGGTTCGCATACCCCGACCGAAGATCGAAGAGCTTGCTCTTCAGGCGCAGGGCGTGGGTATCTTCGCGCGCCGCGCGAATACCCC
>JAFVTV010000025.1 GCA_017502975.1 Clostridia bacterium
CCCTCATTTTAGATCGAATATAACTCATAAACTTTTCGGGATCGACCTTGCGCTTTTCTTTTTCGAGAGCAATCAAACTCTCGCCAATCAAATACAGATCATCAGCAGAATCAAAGGCAAAACGAATAATATGCTCTTTGTCAACACCGCTCTCCAAAAGATAATTATAAAAGATATTGTTCAGGAGATAGGATTTACCACATCTTCTAATGCCGGTGATAACCTTGATAAAGCCGTTGCCTTTTCTGCTGATCAATTGTTGTAAATATAATTCTCGTTTTATCTCCATAAGCACCTCTATAATAGATTTTTGCAACCTTCTGCTGTTTTCAATTGTATTGTACCATAAAAAAGTCTTCTTGTCAAGGAATCTATAATAGATTTTTGCAACTTTTTACTATTTTATTCTTTGTTTTCGCTTTTGACTTTTGAACTTTTCGTTAAAAACTGTTGTCCCTTCTTGACCACACTCGTGTCTGGTAGCCCCATTATCCAAGACGGCAAGATCGTGGGCGCCATTACCCACGTCCTCATCGGCGACCCCACCACAGGCTACGGCATCTTTATTGAGAATATGCTCGAAAACATGCCACAGGCGTCGTAAGCATGGCCTTGTAGGGACAGGCGTCCTCGACTGTCCGTAACAAAAATGTTGTCCTTATGTAACACACCGCACGCGTGAGTCAGCATAAGGACAACTGTTTTTGTTCGAGAACGATTCGATTTTGAGCACAAAGCGTTTTCCTTTCCTCGTGCACTTACACCCATTGCTCGATCCCGATGATCTATTTACTAATCAACCAAGCTATAAAAAGACTTCCCAAAACCAAAGCACAAAAGGATAAAATCAAAATATCGCTTTGAGAGCAATATTTTCAACCCCTTAGCTGCAAGCTCGGGAGAATACTTATCAATGAAAGCTTGTGCTTTTTCTTTTAATTCCTTCATCTGAAAATCCTATCGTTAGTTACTATCAATAAATTCCTTTATTACCTTTGTCAAATCGCCTTTTTCGTAAATGATAAAGTCATCCAAACTGCACATTACGTTAAGCCCCTCTTCCTTATCATCAAGTTCAACGCCCTGGCGAGAATAAAAGAATACGATTCTATGACACTCACGTCCCGGCACATTACTGTGAAATCCATCGAGAATAAATGTTTTCGCATCCTCAACTGTTAAACGCTTGCCACCATTATCCTCTTCATAAGACTCATCTTCCAATTTGTTTGTATATGTTACGTCTGCTAAACAAAAATATTGCTTTTCCTCCTTGTCAAAGAAAAACGGTTCGATAAAATCAAGCAAAATATCTTTATACACAAAATAACCGCAAAGATTATAGTCCTCGCTCCATTTGATATACTCAACAGGAAGATTGTTTTCTTTGATTGCGGTGTACACATCGTTGTCAAAATGGGGCTCTATGAGCCAAGAATATTTGTGTGGAAAATCCCTCTGATACCGTGAACGCTTGTACTTTACGTAATCGAAAGGCGTGGCAAAAAACTTGAATAACAGATATATTAGCGCAATCGGCAAAACGATTATAATGATAAATATGAAAATGATTATATTTCCGCTTTTTTTATTTTTCATATGCTCACCGCCCTTCATAGCTGTTATTTGTTTTTCTTTGCCGCGTACTTGTTATAATCAAACGGAAACTCGTACACTTCCGTGCCGATGATACACGCATCATGTAATCCGCTTTCCCAATACCAAGCGGGCGGATTTTCGGGATATTCCGTATGAAACTCTCTACATTTTGCCATATGTAACCTCTAATCCCAAAATTCCTTAATGTTCTTTTTGTAATACTCTTTCAACAGTTTGGCGGTTTTTCTGTTGCTTACAATGCAGCCTTCCACAAAAAATGGCGTTTTCCTTTTCTTCGGATATATTACCTCATATACCGGAAAGCCTCTGCCTTTTCCACCGAACCACCCGCCCATCTTTCTGATAGAGCGTATTTCTTTCCAAGTAATGATCTCTTTCATACCAAGACAATAAACGATGATCAATTTATCATCCTCGAAAATGTATATCACGGGTGATATGA
Organism: Clostridia bacterium; assembly: GCA_017502975.1. Lineage (GTDB taxonomy): Bacteria > Bacillota > Clostridia > Oscillospirales > CAG-272 > Firm-07. The sequence continues at coordinate 2,063 of JAFVTV010000025.1, forward strand.
CGATCCCGAAAACAGGCGCGGCAGCCAATACAAAGCCCACAATAGAAAGAGCAATGTCAGCATCCTCGCTATCGGTCAAAAAGAAAATTGCCAAGCCGATAAATATAAGAAATAACACGAAGATAATAATCAAGTGTGTATTAAATACAATTCTTCGATGTTTTTTCACGCCCATTCCTCCTATACCAAAATATCAATTGCCGCCTCCAAGAAATTGTTTCGTCCTTCTTGAATAAACCACCTTACCATAGGTATCTTCTTCGTTGAAGTCGCCTCTGCCCCAAATGGTTGTACCATCTTCAAGTTCAATGCGAGAGCGCCTCATTTGGTTGTAAACAGTAATTTCTCCTGTGTAAACGACGTAATCCTTCTTGATATAATCCATCCATCCCGGAATAACACCCCAAGCCAAAATCATCACAGCCAAACAAACGGCAATACTCCAAATAACAACGTCTGTCATAATATTATCTTTGTTGCGCTGCCTTCTCCGCTTGTTTTTGCATTCAAGTTTCTCCAATTGCTTTCGGGCGGTTTCGTCATTTTTCGCTTTTTCTTTGAGCTTTCGCAGGCGCTGTCGCTCCTTGGGATTTTTCATCGTCAACGATATGTAAAGCCAAAAGCCGAAGGCAATCATCAATGCGAGAAACAATATCGAAAAAATGATGCTATGCACCAACACTCGGTAGTCAGATATTGGTATCCCGTTGAACGCATTCATTTTTCGCATTGTCTCCTTTGACTAATATTATTTTCCGTTATAATAGTTCCACAGCTTTGCAAGTGAGTGATCTGCGCTCTTTAATTTTTCAAGTGATACGTCAAAGTAATCTCCATAGGCTTTTTCGGTAAAGCCCATCATTTTCAAGTCCAAGTAATTGAGATAAAAATCGTGTTCCTGTTCAGATATAAACAAGATGTCTTGGATTTGACTGTTTGCATATTTTCCTACGAAGCCATTTACACGATCCGTTCCGCGCACAAATCCAAAAGCGTAATACTCTCCGCCTGCAAGCTCAATATGTGATACCATCATGTTTTCATCAAGCAACAGTTGAGATACTCTTGAAAAATCCTCGGTATTGTAAACAGACATGGCTGAATGCAGGTCATCGCCTTGCCTTTCAACGTTGATAAAATACTTTCCGTCAGAAGAAAAGCAAAATCCATCGTCCTGCGCTCCGTTCACCTTGGAATATCGAAACTTTTTGATCAGAGATAATGTTTCAAGAGAATATACGGCAAGTCTGCCTTCGGTTGTTTTGACGACGAAAATATCACCGTTTGGCGAAATTGCAGACGTGTACGCATACGGCAGATCTTTGAATTTCGCAACTTCCGTGCCTTCGCTATCGTATACGTATACCGTTTGCCCGGTACAACCGATAGCATATTTATCGTTTTTTATGTAACTATAAAATTTTCTCATATATCACACCCATTTCATTCTTGATGAACTTGACGCAATCATCTTCCTTTTTCATTATTATAGTCTTTCACCTTAGGGGAATGTCAAGTGTTTTTTTAAAAAATTCATACAATATCGTAAAAACACCTCCAAAATCAGAGTATGATAGTGCAGTCCCCCACAGAAAAGCAAACAGGCACCGCCGAGTGGCGGTGCCTGTTTTGATTGCAATATAAAGAATTAGTCAACAGTCAAAACAACCTTACCAACGTTCTTTCCCTGGTAAAGGATGTCGTGTGCTTCCTCAGCCTTCTGAATGGGGAGCACGGCATGGATGGTGGGCTTAACGAGCCCCGCCTCGATCTTGGGATAAACGTCACGAACGATGCCCGCAAGGATCTCTGCCTTTACGGCAGGGGTACGGGAGCGCAGGGTGCTACCAACGATACGAACATTACGAACGTAAATGTTCTTGAGGTCGATCTCGGTCTTAGTGCCTGCCAAAGCGGCGATCATGATCCAGCGAGCGCCGTGGGTGAGGTAGTGGATGCACTTGCCCATGATCTCGCCGCCAAGGCAGTCGATGGCAACGTCAACGGAGTGGCCCTTTTCAAGCTCCTCCTTGAGAACGTCAGCAATGTTCTCCTTGGTGGTAACAACCACGCGGTCGGCGTTAAGGTGCTTGATGTTTGCGGCGATCTCATCGGTGAGAACTGTGGTGATCACGCGCACGCCAAATGCCTTTGCCATGGGGATGATCACGCTGGCAAGGCCGGAGGCGCCTGCATTCATCAGAAGCGTATTGCCCTCCTTGATCTTACCCTCGATGAAGAGATTGAGGTAAGCCGTAGCAAACGCCTCGGGAATAGCTGCTGCCTCAACCATGGAGCAGTTCTTCGGCACGGGCATGAGCATATCGTATTTTACCGATACGTACTCGGCATAGCCGCCACCGCCAAGCAGGGCGCAAACCTTGTCGCCGATCTTCCAGTTAGACTTCTCGGCAGCCTCAGCGCCAACCTCAACGATCGTGCCTGCTACCTCAAGGCCCATCCACTCGGGGCAGCCTGCAGGGGGCGGGTAATCGCCCTCGCGCTGCATGAGGTCTGCGCGGTTAAGTGCCGCTGCCTCGATCTTAACAAGAACCTCCTCAGATTTAATAACGGGGTCCGGTACATTATCCCAACGAAGGGATCTATCATCGTTTACAAGAATTGCTTTCATGATTTTTTCCTCTTTTCTAAATTATTTTAATATGGTAGCTCAAATTGCACCGAGCTTTTTCAGCTCAATGATAATACCCTCTTTGATGCTCTTGAAGTCGGAGGGCTTCAGACCCGTGACCCGGAGGACCTTGGAGTTGTCGATCTTGCGGTCAAACAGGCGGTCATACTTCCAGCGGAACTGGGTCTTTAAGGGCTCGTTCGAGAAATCGATCGTCGTCCACTCAAACTCGGTGCCAAGCACCTCGGTGTAGATGTCGGCGATCTCACCCCAAGTGAGGTTTTGTGCCGAAGAAATGGTAAACGCCTCGCCGATCGCTTCCTTTTTAAAGAGAAGATGCGCGATCATCTTGCCCGAGTTGCCTGCCCAGTCAAGGCCGGCGGTGAGGTTCTTCGACTCGATCGAAACCTTTACCTTTCTGCCCTCTTTTACCGCGTCAACGACCTCGGTCTTGGTGGCCATAACCACGTCAAAGCGGCGGCCAGAGAAGGAAATAACAGGGCGAACAACGGTCCAGTTCTGGGGGCAGTCGCACTCCTTCATGTAGCGCTCGGAGCGCACCTTTGCAAGCGCGTAATCCTCGTTTTCCTGCACCACAGGATCCTTTTCCACGTCAATGAGAAGCGGTGCATCCTCGGTCACGGGGTGCTGCAGGTCAGCATACACACGGTACGAGGAGAGGAAAATCAAGTGGTCTGTATTACGCGAGAGCAGCTCGTGGAAGGGGGGATATTTCGTATCGTCGCGATACAGCAGGAAGTTCACGATGCCGTCGTAGCGGTTTTCCTTAAACAGCTCCGTCAAGAACTCGATCGTTGCATATTCCTTGATATATCTAAGATTCTCGTTATCGGATACGTGATCCTCAAGACAGATCACGTCTACCTTGTGGCCGAGCTTCAGGAGCTCCTCTGCCGTGTAGGTGCCGAGCGTGCCGCCGCCACCGATCAATAAAACCTTTTTCATCAGATGTTCCTCCAATCAAACAGTACCCCAATGGGGAATTTTTTATCGTTTACAAGTCTGTCGTACACGACGCCCGCCTCGGTGGGAGAATGGATCTCGCCGATCATATCCTTAAAGTTCAGGCGACCGCCGCGAATGAGGTTCATTGCGGCCTTCATATCGTCCTCGTGGATCCAAAGACCGGGTGCGGATTCCTCCACGGGGCGCGCACGGGTGTGTGCACCGATGAGGGAAACGCCCTTGCCGTGCACCATTTTGTAATAGTCGATCTCAAATTTGGAGCTGCGGGTGCAGCCAAGGAGTGCCACTCTGCCCATCTCCTTCATGCACTCAAGTGCCTGAACAAGACCAATGCCAAGACCCGTTACCTCAATGCAAACGTTTACACCGCCGTCGCTAAGAGCGATCACCTTTTCGGCAAAGCCCTCCTCGGTGGGGTCAAGGGCGTAGTCCGCGCCCATTTTGAGGGCAAACTCGCGACGGTCAGCCACGGGGTCCACGGCGATAACGGGGTATGCGCCTGCGGCACGCAGCTGCTGTACGGCAAACACACCGAGAATGCCAAGACCCATTACGAGTGCGGACTCACCGATCTCGATCTTGGTCTTACGGATCGCACCCATGGGAAAGGTGGAAATATGTACCATAGAGGCCTCCATTGTGGAAACACCCTCGGGGATCTTTACGACGTTTTTACGCTTTACGGTAATGTTTTTCTTGTGCTTGCCCCAGTAAACGATCACACGGTCGCCAACGGCAACATCCTTTACGCCCTCGCCAACGGCACTCACAACGCCCGCGGCGCTGTAGCCACAGTAACGGGGGAACACGATCTCGGCGTCCTCGGAGTCGTCGCGCTTGTTGCGCTGGCCAACGAGATTGGCCTTCTCAGTGCCGGAGCTGATCGCCGAATACTCAAGCGATACCGTGACCTCACCTGCCTTCGGTGCCTCATACTCGGCATCGAGCAGCTCAGCCACACAGGGCTTGGTAAACACAATTTGCTTCGTTTTCATTTTTATACCTCTTTTCCGCAGGATTTTAACAGCAGCTTGTACAGTCCAAGCTCATAGTCGGGTGTGTAGGGGTTCTTTTCGCCGCGCACGGCACGTGCAAAGTTTTGCATCATCGCGCTGTAACGGTTGTAGGATTCGGTGCGCGCAGTCTTCCACTCCTCGCGCCAGATCAAATCGGCATCGCTTTCGCTGTATACGGTGTAGCGTAGCTCACCGTCCTCAACCTCGAGGGGTTTTAATTCAATCGTTGCCTTCTCGCCGCAAATGACAAGCTGGCGGCGCATATATCCGCCGCGCTCAACCGCTGCGGTCTTGGCGAAGGAAACGCCGTTTTTGTATTTGTAAGCCACCATGCCGAAATCGGTTGCTTCGACACCGTGAATGCCAGTCGAGCAGTTCAGGGGGATGACCTCCTCCGGCTCTCCGAGAATGCCATAAATGAGGTCGATGATGTGACAACCGAGGAAGTACATCATGCCGCCGGGAAAGGTCGAGAGCCACTCGCGCTTATGGTCGGCATAAAAGCAGTCCATGTGCGCCTCCACCGAAAAGATCTCGCCAAGCTCGCCGCGGCGGATGCGCTCAACGCTCTCGATAAACACGGGATTAAAGCGGTACATGTAGCCCATAGAGAACGCAATGTTCTTTTCCTTAACGGTCTTGATCAGCTCCTCAAATGCCGCAAGGTCGGGGCTACCGGGCTTTTCCATGTGCAGGTGCTTGCCTGCCTTTGCCACCATCAGCGCGTATTTGGTGAGATAGATCTCCTCGGTCTCCACCGTCACGGCCTCGATCTCGGGATCGTTTAAGATCTCCTCCACCGTCATTTCGCGGTAGCCGTCAAAGTACGCGGCACGCTTGGGGAAAAGCTTGCGCTCGTTCTCGGGCAGGCAGTACCCCACGATTTCAAAAATGTCGGATTGCTCAGTAAGGTTTTTGAAAATGGCACTGCCGTGGCTGTTGCCGCTGGTGCCGATCTGTGCAATTTTGATCTTTTTCATCACGGACCTCCGTAAATCATATTTTACCTATTATATTTATTTTACACGCTTGACGGGTCGCGCGCAATATGTTATACTGTAAAAAAAGTAACTATTCTGCAAGGAGGCAATATGAGCACCACAGCGATCTGGGTTTCCGATCTGTCAACCTCACGGCACATCTTTCACAATTATCACTTTTGCCGCGGAAACAGCAATAAGAGAAAATCAAGGTTTGGCCTCGTTGTCAAGGGCAGCGGAGCCTATATATATCTTAATAAGCGCTTAAAGGTAAGCGAGGGCGATGTCATCTTTATCCCCGAAAACATCTATTGCTACTCCGAGTGGCACGGCGCGCCTGATATTGAGGTCGTATATCTGTCGTGCTTTATGCACTACGAAAACTTTAAATACGCGCCCCAGATCATTGCAGCAGATGAGTCGTTAAAAACCGCCATCCTGCAAATCGCCAATCTTCTTGGCGGCGGTCAGCTCGATATTCTCGAGGCATATTCGCGCTTTTACAAGCTGCTTGGCGCCGTTATCGTAAAAATGAAGCAGGGGGATTTTGCCTTTGACAAGACCCTGCAAACGGCGATAGAATACCTCACGGGGCACTGGAATACCGCTTTTTCGGTAGCGGATCTTGCCAAGGCTTGCTGTGTCAGCGAATCAACGGTCTACCACCTCTTTCAAAAGGAACTGGGGCAGACCCCCGTCAACTTTTTAAACTCGATCCGCATCAACGTGGCGATCGAGCAGCTTGAAAACACCAATCAATCGATCTCCGCGATCAGCGAACTGGTCGGCTTCCGCTCAGAAAACCACTTCCGCCGCGTGTTTTGTGACCTCACGGGCACAACACCCTTAAAATACAGAAAAGCGCGGTGATATTTTAAAAAAAGTCGCCCAACGTATTGACTTTTAGCCCCCTTAACTATATATGAGGGGGAAACAAAAAAACGGAGGATCTGTTATGTCCGAAAAGGTTATTTTGATACTTGCCGACGGCATGCGCCCCGATGCGCTCACGACCTGCGGCCACCCGTTTGTTGAGAAAATGAAGGAAATGGCGACCTACACCCTCGGCGCGCGCACCGTGATCCCCTCGATCACCCTGCCCTGCCACGTGTCGCTTTTTCACAGCGTTGACCCTGCCCGTCACGGTACTACCACCAACGTTTACGCACCCCAGGTGCGCCCCATTGACGGCATTGTTGAGGTTTTGAAAAACAATAAAAAGAAATGCGCTTTCTTCATCACGTGGGATCAGCTGCGCGATCTTTGCCGCCCCGGCAAGCTTGACGCATGCGACTTTCTTTCCTGCTACAACTACGAAAATGTCAACGAGATCATCACCCCCCGTGCCATTCAGTACATCAACGAGCAGCAGCCCGACTTTTTGTTCCTGTACCTCGCCGACACCGACAACACAGGGCACAAATACGGGTGGCTCACGCCCGAATACATGAAGGACGCGCACGATGCCGTCGAGTGCGTCAAGCAGGTGTATGAGAATATCCCCGACGACTATACCATCATCTTCCTTGCCGACCACGGCGGTCACGACCGCACCCACGGCACCGATAGCCCCGAGGATATGACCATACCGCTGTTCTTCATGGGCCCCCGCTTTGAGAAGGGCAAGGTGCTACCCGAGGGCTCGATCAAGGACGTTGCCCCCACCGTGGCCGCCCTTCTTGAATGTGAGCCCGCTGAAGAATGGGAGGGTACCTCACGCGTGTAACCCACCGCACGCCGCGCCGGCATCAACCAACAGTTCATTGACTTCAAGTATCTCGTATGGTAAAATAGGCTTACAAGAACCCCCAAAAGGAGATGCCTATGGACAAGAAACTGCGAAATTATTTTATGATGAGTGATGTGCCACGCCTCATTGGCATCGGCATGATGGCAGCGGGCGCCATTCTGCTGTTGTTGGCATGGTTTGTGCCGATTGGCTTGTTTTTCTGGATCTTGATGTGTCTGTGCCTGGCAGGCGGTCCCGTTCTGTTTTGGGTAGCGGGCTCGATGCGCGCAAGCGAAAGTGATATCGACGAGCACCTCAAAAGGAGCACAAGCGACATGGGCTTGTCCCCTTCGGATGAGAGCAAATACCGTAAAAGGCTGCTCTCAAGCATGCCACCTCAAACCGTAAGCGCCTACGTTTATCGAGAGGGCTTGATGCTTGCAAGATCCAAAGACGGCACCGTGCGCTCCGAGGAATATGCCAAGGCAATGATCTACGTTCTTACCGATGGCATCGTGATTATTTCCCGCACGATATCGCTGATTTCGGATGAAAAGCAAGACCAAACAATAGAAATCCCCTTTGCCTCGCTCGAAAAAGCGGAGCTCGTGAGCGAGAAAAAGCAGTTATGCTTTGGCAAAAAAAGCTTTGAGATAAAAGAGTCCTTCTTACAGATCGTGCATGACGGCATAACGCTACAGATACCTACCCAGCTTGATTTTAAGCTTGAGCAATTTGTAGAAAAGCTTAACAAATTGGTAGCCGCACAAAACTAACCAAACACAAAATTTAAAAACCCACTTTTTGAAAATTCTAAAAACTCACTTTTTGAAAAACAAAAAAGAGGTCGATCACTCGACCTCTTTTTTGTTATTGAATTGCAAATTACTTGGAAGCTTCCTCGATAGCCACTGCAACAGCCACAGTCATACCGACCATGGGGTTGTTACCTGCGCCGATCAGGCCCATCATCTCAACGTGCGCGGGCACGGAGGAGGAGCCTGCAAACTGCGCGTCGCCGTGCATACGGCCGAGCGTGTCGGTCATGCCGTAGGAAGCAGGGCCTGCTGCCATGTTATCGGGGTGAAGGGTACGGCCTGTGCCACCGCCCGAAGCCACGGAGAAGTACTTTTTGCCGTTCTCCATGCACCACTTCTTGTAAGTGCCTGCAACGGGGTGCTGGAAGCGGGTGGGGTTGGTGGAGTTACCGGTAATGGAAACACCAACGTTCTCAAGGCGCATGATAGCCACGCCCTCGGGCACGCTATCAGAGCCGTAGCACTTAACATCGGCACGAGCGCCGGTGGAGAATGCCTTCTCAGAAACCACCTTAACCTCCTCGGTTGCGGGGTCAAACTCAGTCTTTACGTAGGTAAAGCCGTTGATACGGGAAATGATGTATGCAGCATCCTTGCCAAGGCCGTTGAGGATCACGCGCAGGGGCTTGGTGCGCACCTTATTTGCGTTCAGCGCGATCTTGATAGCGCCCTCAGCAGCGGCAAAGGACTCGTGACCTGCGAGGAAGCAGAAGCAGTCGGTCTCCTCGGAAAGGAGCATTGCGCCAAGGTTGCCGTGGCCAAGACCTACCTTACGGTTCTCAGCAACGGAGCCGGGAATGCAGAATGCCTGCAGACCGATACCGATAGCAGCAGCGGCGTCAGATGCCTTCTTGCAACCCTTCTTAATTGCAATAGCAGCGCCTACAACGTAAGCCCACTTTGCGTTCTCAAAGCAGATAGGCTGGGTCTCCTCTACGATCTTGTAGGGGTCAATGCCCTGTGCCTTGCAGATATCCATGCACTCGTCAATAGAGGAGATGCCGTATTCCTTCAGCGCGGCAAGAATTTTTGCCTCGCGTCTTTCATAACCTTCAAATTTTGCCATGATA
>JAFVTV010000026.1 GCA_017502975.1 Clostridia bacterium
GTGGGCTGTGATCGATCCCGGCAATGCAAAAGCACCCGATACGCTGAAGACAAACGGTGTAGCAGACGAAGCCAAAATCAAGGTGGCTACGGATGCACTTCTCAGGGAGCTTAAGCTTCTTGATGACGGTTCTACTTCCGGCCGTGATGAGGATGATGAGCGTGACTACAACTTCGAGAGCCAAGAGGATATCAAGAATCGTTTCTTCGGCACGAAGGATGAGGTTAAAGAGGAAGAAGGATTCCCGCTTGTTGCGCTGATCCTCATTATCGTTGGTGGCGTTCTCGTTGTTGGCGGTGGTGTTGCTGCTGCAGTTATCTTCTTGGTTGTATTGCCCAAGAAGAAGAAGGCTGCTGCGGCTGCTGAGGATGCTCCTGCTGAGGATACTCCCGCTGAGGAATAAAAACATAAACGGAATGTAAATCAACCGTTTGAAAAAGGGCAGTCACCCATTGGGTGACTGCCCTTTAAAATTTATTGGTTTGTTTCTGTTACAGAAAAGTAGGCTTCTGATTACATTCTTGTGACAGACAAAGAGATATGAAAATATTTTTTTGGAGATATGAGTAAAAGCGCACGTCATTGCTTTGTTCAAATTGCGGAGCCATGGTGTCGGTTTTGGAAAGATGCGCGCCAAGTCCGTCGCCGCAATATTTTGCATACGCTTCCTTTCGCACAAAAACCTCGGTAAAAGCGGCTTGGCGGTCTGCGGCATGCTCGATATAGTCCTGCTCGTGCTTGCCAAAAAAGCGTAGAGAAAACTGCTTGATTTTGGCATCGCTGTACTGCGTTTTGGCTTCTGCATCAACACCTACGCGAGGGGGTGTTCCGTTATCGCATTTTTGCAGAGCACAAACGGCAAAGCCATCTGTGTGAGCCAAGCTGAAATCAATTGTAGGCAGAGCCTTAAAATAGGGTCTGCCTTTCTCTGTTTTGGCTATAAGGGAAGGGGGGAGATGCAGTGCTTGCACGACCTCTTCGAGCAGCATGTGTGCGGCTTCGCTTTGCGCCTCATGCAGAGCGCAACGGTTGTGCGGTAAGGGGGAGAGATGTTTGTAATGCAAGATCAGCATACGGTTACATCTTTTTTAGCTGAGCAAGACATGCGGGACATACGTGCTTGTGTGCAAACAAAACGACGTTCTCAATTTCGCCGCAGAAGATACAACCGGGAGTATATTTTTGTAAAATGATACGGTCGCCTTCTGTGTAGATCTCAAGTTTGTCATTGTTGTTTAATTCAAATGAACGGCGCAGCTCCTTGGGAATGACAAAGCGTCCAAGGTCATCTACGGGTCTGGTAATGCCTGTGGATTTCATGGTACACATTCCTCCTTTTGCTATATGATGTTTTTTGATATGATTTTATTATAATAGGTCGAGAAATGATTGTCAATATCAAAAAATGGAAAATTTTAGACTTTGGGTGTTGCCCTTCTATTGTGATTGGGACAAAATTCCACAATTAGCGTGTATACGGTATGAAAAACACGTTGTTTTAGGATAGATTCTGATTGAAGAGCTTTTTTTGGGGTAAATACTGCTTTATATATCCTTTAAAAGAGCATGCCTGCATTGGTGATACGGCAGATGCTTTTTTGATTGATACGAAGGAGGGAATATGATGTTACGCGGATGCCAAAAACAAATGATCGTATTACAAACGCCGCAAAGCGGTGTGTTTGAGAGCGCTTTTTTTGTGTTACGCAGGGAAAATCAGTCGGTTGGGCAGGACGATATGATTGCGGAGGCGAATCGAATTATCGGAAACGGTGTCGGATTGTGTCGACGCGCGCGCCGCTTGCCCGAGCGCTTGCTGATCTTTTTGCTGGGTGTGGCGCTTGGAGCAGGTATTTTTGCACTCATTTGCTTTTTGCGGTAGATATGATACTTGACAAGCGTATATGAAATGTGTATAATTAATAATATATTAAAAATATATCAAAGTAATAATGCGCCAAGGCGCTTGATCGATAAAAATATACATGGGAGATCTGCAGGCGGGCAGGAGCGTGGTGCCGCGCCGGGGGTCTTCGTTTCTTATGCTTATTGTGTGTAATATTTTGAAGTTAAGGAGGGCTTATGCCGAAAGCAAAAAAAGAAAAGGGTAAAATTCGCATTATACCGCTTGGCGGGTTACACGAGATCGGTAAAAACATTACTGTGATCGAATATGAGAACGACATGATTGCCGTGGATTGCGGTCTTGCATTCCCGGATGAGGATATGCTTGGTGTAGATCTGGTTATTCCCGATATCACCTATCTTGAACAAAATGCGGATCGCTTGCGCGGTATTTTTCTCACGCACGGTCATGAGGATCATATCGGTGCCATTCCGTATGCATTGCGTACCGTCAATGCTCCTGTGTACGGCACAAAACTGACGCTTGGCATCCTAAAGCACAAATTAGAGGAGCATTCGCTTCCTTGGGATCCCGATCTTCGTACGGTTAGTGCAGGCACAACGGTTCGCGCGGGGGCACTGAACGTAGAATTTATTCGCGTTAATCACTCCATTGCCGATGCTTGCTGTCTTGCCATTCATACCCCGCTTGGCACGATCGTGCATACGGGTGATTTTAAGCTCGATATTACACCCATCGAGGGTGAAATGATGAATATCACCCGTCTTGGTGAGCTTGGCAACAAGGGTGTTTTGCTCTTGATGTGCGAATCTACCAATGCGGAGCGCGCGGGCTTTGCCCCCTCTGAAAAAAAAGTTGGCGCATCGCTTGAGTATGTGTTTACAAAAAATGCCGATAAGCGAATTGTCATTGCGACCTTCTCCTCTAACGTGCACCGCGTGCAGCAGATCATTGATATCAGCGCGCGACACGGTAGAAAGGTTGCCGTAACAGGGCGCAGTATGCTCAATATTGTGGGCGCGGCGGTCGAGCTTGGCTATATGAAGGTGCCAAAGGATACGCTCATTGATATTGGCGATATCAAGCGCTACCGCCCCAGTGAGATCACGCTGATCACCACGGGTAGCCAGGGCGAGCCTATGTCGGCACTGTATCGCATGGCATATTCCGATCATCAGCAGGTCACGCTTGGCAGAAACGATCTTGTCATTCTTTCCTCACACGCGATTCCCGGTAACGAAAAGCTGGTTGGACGTGTGATCAACGAGCTTGCAAGAAACGGTGTTGAGGTCCTTCACGACGCAGCGCTTGAGGTGCATGCCTCGGGGCATGCCTGCGCGGAGGAATTAAAGCTGATGCAGGCGCTTACCAAGCCGCGTTACTTTATGCCCATACACGGTGAATTCCGTCATATGGCAGCCAACCGTGAGTTGGCGCTGGAAATGGGTATGCCCGATCGAAATATATTCCTGTCCGATATCGGCAAGGTGCTGGAGATCGATGCAAAGGGCGCACGCTTTGCGGGCGCTGTGCCTGCGGGGCAGGTTTTGGTTGACGGCTACGGCGTTGGTGACGTTGGCAATATCGTGCTGCGCGACCGCAAGCATCTTTCGCAAGACGGGCTTATCGTGGTGGTGGCTACGGTGGATGAGGAGCGTGCGCAGCTTCTGTCGGGGCCTGACATCGTATCGCGCGGGTTTGTATACGTGCGCGAGAATGAGCCCTTGATGGAGGAAGCGAGAAAGGTTGTTTTAAAATCGCTTGAAAAGTGCCTTGGCGGCAGACAGTCGCGCGACCGTATGCATTTGAAAAATACGGTGCGTGACGAGCTTTCCAAGTTCCTCTTTGCAAGAACGGGCAGAAAGCCCATGGTTTTACCTGTCATTATGAACGTTTAAAATTTTGATATCATTCACAGGATGTTCAATCGCAACACACCCTGTTTGATTAGAATAAAGTCGCATGACTGTACAAAAAACTGAAAGGCGGTTCCTTAAAATGGGAAAAGGAAACAGAACAAAAAAACAGCAGGCCGCAAATATTTTAAGCGGCACCGGTAAGAAGAGAAATGCCGGCAGAAAGCGCGAAATGCCCACTTGGGTAGGCACGATGATCGTGGTTTTGGTGCTTGTTGCAGTAGTGCTCTTTTCGGTATTCTGCATTCTCAACTCGCGCGGCGTATTTTTGCGCAGCAAGACGATCGTGAAGAGCGAGCATTTTGAAGTCAACGTGCCGATGATGTCTTATATGGTATATACCGAATACCAAAACTGGGTAAACAATTATCGGGACAGCGGTTATATGCAGTACATCAAGGGCGAGGGCGGTGACGGTCTTAACACTTCGCTTCCCCTTCGCGAGCAGAATTACAGCGTAACGACCGACTCCGCAACGGGTGCAACCACCACGGTGACTTGGTTTGATTATTTTGCAAATCAGGCGGCATCCAGTGTGGAGCAGGTTATTGTACTTTGCGAGCAGGCACATAGCCTTGGCATTACCCTCACGGATGAGGAGCTGGCAAAGATCGACTCATCGATACAGATGATCGAGCTCTATGCTGCATACAGCGGCTATACTACCTCGGGCTATCTTGCCGCTATGTACGGTAAGGGTGTTGGCTTGAAGGATGTGCGCGAGATGACAGAGCTCATTGAGCTTGCCACCAAAATGACCAACCTTAAGACCGAGGAATTCAAAAATGGCGCAACCGACGTGCGTATTGAAAACTACTATAACGAGAACAAAGAGGATCTCGATATTTACGTAGACTTTATCGCCTATACCTTTGTAGCAACCTTTACCCCTGTGGCAGACAGTGAGACAGATGCTGCTACCAAGAATGAGGAAGCTTACGAAAAATATGAGGACGATAAGGCGTTGTACCAGGAGCGTGTGGATGCACTTGCCGCATGCACTACGGCAAAGGAGTTCTGCGACCTTTTGATCGAGTATCTTGTAGAAGACGGCATGACCGAGGTTGAGGCGATCAAAAAGCAATCCGATGCACATAATATCAATTATGAGAGAGATGAGCTTGATATCGATCTTGAGGATTGGCTCTTCGATACCGAGTCGCCCGTGCAGGCAGGCGACGCGACTGCCATCAAGGACAAGGGCTCTGAGGCACGCGAGGAAGACGAGGAGGGCGGTTACGTCTATAATAAGGCCAATGCCACCTATACCGCGTGCTTTGTTCTCAAGCCCGTACACAGAGATGATGCTTATCTGCAAAACGTAGGTCATATCCTGTTCAAAACCGATACCTTTAAAAATTTGACGGATACCTCTACGCTTTCCGGCAAGACAAAGGAATTGGCACAAAGCCTTTTGGATAAGGGTCAGACCATTTCTTCTGAGAATATGGCAAAGGCTCTTGTAGAGCTTATGATCGCTGAGGGTAAGATGGTTACCAAGACCGCTGAAAACGGCGAGACCTACTACTACATGGAAAAGGACGCTTTTGAGGCATACGCTAAGGAGTATACCGAGGATAGCAGTGTGTTCTATGAGGATGTAAAGAGAGGGGATATGGTAACCGAGTTTGATGCTTGGATCTATAATGACGCCCGCATTCAAAACGAGGTTTCCTTCTCTGCAGTCGAAACGACCTACGGTCATCATATTATGTTCTACAACGGTCATACCGATGAGATCAACTGGAGAGTAGCGGCGAGCGAAGCCATTGCTACTAAAGAGTATGAGGATTGGTATAAGGTTGTATCCTCTGCATGCACGATCGATGTGAATGCAGAATACTGGGCAAAGATCAACTGATTTTAGCGGGGACTGCTGCCAATATAGCGGCAGTCCCCAACTGTAAGTATGATCGTGCCATTCATAGGCATACTATACTGCGGATAGATTCCTGAAAGGAGCACACATGGTACTCAATACAAAGCAAACGACTGTGGCATATCGCTGCCCGTACTGCGGCGCAGGTGTGATGAGTGCGGTCAGTCCCTTTAACCTGCGCGGCAATATGTTGCGCCTGAAATGCACATGTGGAAAAAGCGTGATGGAGATAGAGCCCGCGGGGCAGGGTAAGGTGCGCATGACGGTACCCTGTATCATTTGCCCCAAGCCCCACCACTATACCGTGAGCGAAAAAATACTGTTTGGGGAAGAGCTTTTTGTGCTGCCTTGTGCGTATTCCGATATCAACATTGCGGCTATGGGTGAGCTCAATCACGTAAAGGCTGAGCTCGCACGCACCGAGCTGGAGCTGCTTGATCTTATGGAGGAGAATGGCATTAGCGATTTCTCTAAGCTTCATGAGGAGGCCGAAGAATTTGTTAGCGATCCGCAGGTGCTGGATATCTTAATGTTTGTGATACGCGACCTTGACGCGGAGGGAAAGATCTATTGCCGTTGTGATAAGAGCGAGGGCGAGGAGGGTGACTTTGATGTGGAGGTAACGCCACAGGGTGTGTGTGTCACCTGCCGCAAATGCGGTGCCACAAAAACTCTGCCGGCGGGGTCCCTGCTTGAGGCGCACGATTTTCTCAATGCCGATTCTTTAAAATTAGAATAACGCATGAATTAAGGCGGTCGCCAAGTGTATTTCACTTGGCGACCGCCCTTTTTCATGGCATCAAATTCGACCCTGTTCGACAACCCTTGCCCCATTGCATATACTGAAAATGAGCATGCGTTTTATGCTCAAATTCCAAGGCTGCCATGCGGTGGCTTTTGGTAAGAAGGAGATATACTTTGATCAGTAATTATAACAACGATCCGCTTTTCCGCTTCCTTGACACGGAGGATGAGGGAATGCGTAGCACTTGTCGTGGCCCGGGGCTTGTAAGCAACCCCTCGATGCCGGAAAACGGGTGTCTTTCGGGGCGGAGCCTTGCCATGGTGTATTCGCCCTGCCAGGAGTTTGAAGGCGTTTATGAGCCTGCGGCAGGGCTTATGGCGGGCACGATCTTCCGTGAGCTTGAAAAGCCCTTTTACGGGGCAAGGAGGCTGAAATGAACAACAATATGATGAACGGCAATCAAAACGGCAACGGCGCGGGCAGCCTCCTGCGGCGTATCCAGGCAGAGGATTTTGCTCTTTATGAGGCGGTGCTCTATCTTGATGCGTATCCTACAAACAAAAAGGCGCTTGCCTTTTATCAGGAGCACCGAAAGATTTTGGCTGCGCTGAAGGAGGAGTATCGGCAAAAATACGGTCCCCTTACCATTTATGATAACGTTGACCCAAATGAATGGGACTGGGTAAAGGGTCCTTGGCCGTGGGAAAGGGAGGCAAACTGAGTTATGTGGATCTATGATAAAAAGCTGCAATATCCGGTAAAGATCAAAAACCCTAACGCAAATTACGCAAAGATCATTATTAGCCAATTGGGCGGGCCCGACGGTGAGCTTGCTGCCTCGCAGCGGTATTTGCATCAGCGGTACAGCATGCCCTACGACAAGGTCAAGGGGATTCTTACGGATGTTGGCACAGAGGAGCTGGCGCACCTTGAAATGATCGCGGCGATCTTGTATCAGCTCACAAAAGGGCTCTCGCCTGAGGAGATCAAAAAGGCGGGCATGGATATCTATTTTGTGGATCACACGATAGGACTTTATCCCGTTGCTGCTTCGGGCGTGCCCTTTGATATGAAGTACGTTGGCGTGAAGGGCGACGTGATTGCGGACCTCAATGAGGACCTTGCGGCAGAGCAAAAGGCGCGCGTGACGTATGACAATATTTTGCGTATGGTTGACGACCCCGACGTGCGTGAGCCTATCAAGTATCTGCGTCAGCGCGAGCTGGTGCACTACCAGCGCTTTGGCGATGCGCTGCGCATTGCGCAGGATAACCTCGACAGCAAAAACTTTTATGCCTTTAACCCGTCGTACGACAAGTAAGGGCGTGGATCGTGTAACAAAAAAGGCAAGCACCAATTTTGGTGCTTGCCCTTTTCATTATGCGATGGGATTTTTTTTGATATAGGCATCAAGGATATCCGCTGCCTCGCCCACCAGCTCTACGCAGGGGCGTTTTTCATAATATGCTTTGGTACGGTCAGTGGGGGTTGCGGTGGTATCTCTGCCATCGGTACCAAGCAGATCGCGGCAAATGATGCTGCCGCCTGCGCGTGTGCGGAATTGCGCGCAGAGCTCCTGCACCATTTTGTAGTGTGCAGCCTTGGCGGCTTTATCGTTGGTGTCCTCATAGCCATAGAGCGCGCCTGCTACCAGGCACATGCCGGAAACCGCGCCGCAGACCTCGCGCTGACGGCCAATGCCGCCGCCAAAGGGTGCTGCCAAGCGGAGTGCGGTTTTTTGATCAAAGCCCGTGAGGTCACAAAAGGCAAGAAAAACCGATTGCGCGCAGTTGTAGCCCTCTTTAAAATATGCCATAGCCTGTTCTTTTCTTGTCATGTTATTTCTCCTTGGTTTGCTGATTAACATCATTGTAGCACAAAAGCCCGCGTTTTGCAATAAAAAAGCCGATACAAATTAGAGCGTCACTCTAAAGGACAGTTTTCAAAAATACGGCATATCTCGAAATAGGTATGGCGTATTTTTGCATTTGTGGACATAAATGCAGTGCTTGTCAGGAAAATTGACAAGTTATAGATGAACGTAAAAAAGGCTCCCTTGTGTAAAGGGAGCTGACGCCGAAGGCGGCTGAGGGATTGTTTTATAGAAAATCTAACCTTTACAATCCCTCCGTCACGCTGACGCGTGCCACCTCCCTTTACACAAGGGAGGCTATTATCGATTGGCATTTTAATGTTTTCCGATAAACTGGTATTTGTTTGATAGTATCGCTAATGGTAAAATTGTATTTTCACCCAATACATATCTCAAAATTCTTGATTGATTATCCCCGCTTCTGTTAGTTTACACACGAATTCGTCTGATAGTTGATATGCTACATCAACTTCAACACAATACCACACATTGTCTATCAAATAAATTCTCTTGCGAGCGGTTATAATTGGAATATCTTTCACGTAAAAATCAACTGTTGCGGATTTTGTATATTTCTCGCGTGCAATATGATGATCGTAATCCGCCTTATCCGTCTTAATAAAAGCTGATGTGAATTCAAATTCGAAAGAACCACCATTTAATACACAAACGATAGTGTCGCTGTATAGATCTTCTCTTAAGTAAACAAAATTTCCTTGCATAGCGGAAGAGGTACCACCCATTATAAAACTTGGATTCTTATTCGTTTTTACATAATAATAGCTATTTGGAAAGAATGGAAAGTTACTGGTTTGACCAAGCAAAATGTCTTCTTTTGTTATGTCGATTTCACAATCCCCGTTAAGTTCTTGGACCAAAATATACTTGTTGTTTTGGTATATGACTGTGCCTTCTTCTTCGCCGCGAGAAAAACCATCTGCAGGGTCAATAATATTTCCCGATATAGAGTATTTTAGAGCTTCAATAGCCGAACAAGAAGTAAGTGAGAAGCAAAATAATATAAAAATGACTATTGTCAATATTTTTTTCATCAGTAGCCCGCCGTTTGTCAATTTCTTGTTTATCTATCTGCTTTATTTAAGTTTCGCTTTTTGTTTAACGAATGAATCGAATTTAGTCCTTGTCCTTATTATAACATAAAAACCGCAGAAAGTCAATCTGCGGTTTCTATTTTTCCTGTCGGTAGGTAATGTACGCCTAAAACTGTCCTTAAGAGTACAGCCCATTTGCATCGGCTTTTTTTAGTTTAACCTAACGAGTCGGTAATATCCGTTGTCACGCAGTGATCAAAGCAGCCAAAGATCTCCTCGGTTTCCTTGGGTACCCAACGCTGTGTAAACGCGCTGACAAGGGGCACAAGCACAAGTCCGCCAAGCATGGCGAACACACCCGAGTAGAGCGAGTTTTTAAAGAGGAACCCAAAGAAGCCGCCGTTTACGGTAAAGACCTTCATGCTAATGAGGAGCTGTACGATCTCAAGTCCCGTGCCAAACAAGAAACAGGTGGCAACGGCGGGCTTGGAGATCTTTTTGCTGTAAAGACCGTACAGGAAGGGGGCAAGGAATGCACCCGCCAGCGCACCCCAGGAAACACCCATCATCTGCGCAATGAATACCGAATCTGCCCAAATCGTATCCTTGAGAATGGCGATGACGGCAGAAAGCGCAACAAAGAATACGATCAAAAGGCGCATAAAGAGCACCGATTTTTCCTCATCAATTCTTTTTTTGCTCTTTTTGCTTGCAAGGGGAAGGATGACGTCAAGCGCAAGCGTAGACGAGGAGGTAAGCGCGAGGGACGAGAGGGTCGACATCGATGCCGAGAGCACCAGCACGATCACGAGTGCAATGATGATGGCGGGGAGCGATGCAAGCATAGTGGGTACGATACGGTCGTTCAAGACTGTGCCGCCAATGATGCCGTCCTTGTAAATGGCAGGATTGGTGGTGTAAAGTCTGCCAAAGCCGCCAAGGAAGTAGCAGCCGCCCGCAACCACGATTGCGAACAGGGTGGAAATGATGGTGCCTTTTTTAATGGCATCCTCATTTTTAATGGAGTAGAACTTACCCACCATTTGCGGCAAGCCCCAGGTGCCAAGCGAGGTGAGAAGCACCACGATCAGCAGGTAGAAGGGCTGCGTGCCAAAGAAGGAAGTAAAGGCGCCTGCCTGCCCTGCGGTTTCGGGATAGGGGGAGGGGATCTGCGAGAGCTTGAAGATCGCCTCGCCGGCGCCGCCGTTTGCGTTTAGCACGGCAACGATCACAACTACGATGCCCACAAGCATGATAATGCCCTGAATAAAGTCATTGATCGCGGTTGCCATGTAGCCGCCAAAGATCACATACACACCCGTCAGAGCCGCCATTATGATCACCACCGCGGCGTAAGGAACATCAAAGGCAGAGTTGAAAAGCCCCGAAAGCCCGTTGTAGAGCGATGCGGTGTAGGGGATCAGAAATACGAAAACGATGACAGAAGCCGCGATTTTTAACTTGGGAGATCTGTAGCGCTTTTCAAAAAAATCGGGCATGGTGCGCGAGCCGAGCGCTTGCGTCATAATGCGGGTGCGCCTGCCAAGCACCACCCACGCGAGCAGCGACCCGATAAAGGCGTTGCCAAGACCGATCCAGGTGGAGGCAAGGCCGAAGTTCCAACCAAATTGCCCTGCATACCCGACAAAGATCACAGCAGAGAAGTAGGAAGTGCCAAAGGCGAAGGCAGTAAGCCACGGGCCTACGTTACGACCGCCAAGCACAAACCCTGTTACGTTGGTTGCGTGACGGCGGCAATAGAAGCCCACAAAAAGCATCAGTCCGAAAAAGATCAGAATAAACGGTAGTGTTACCAGCACATTTGTGGTGGTGGAGGAGAGTGGGGTTGCTGCGAGTGCCATAGTTCATCAATCCTTTCTTTTTAAGATTTAATAGGAGGGAACGGAAGGCACAAAAAAACCGCCCCTCTGCCAAAAAGACTGAGGGCGGATCACAAATGCGATACGCGGTACCACCTCTTTTTACCGCCCCCTCACGAGTGGCGGCCTTTGCGACACAAGCATGTCTTCTCGCGGTAACGGGCGACCCCGGCACAGCCTACCGCGCATAAGGCGTTTCGGTGTGCGGCTCTCGAAATGTATTCGGCACAGTATGTCTACCGCCTTACACCAACCGGCGGCTCTCTTTGCGATATATCCGTGCGTACTGATTTTCGGTCACAGCCTTTATGCTGACAGTTTAGCACATGCTGTTTCGTTTGTCAAGCACTTTTTGAAAAATTATTCAAAGGAGCAGGCTGTGAGCGTGCCGCTTGATGAAGGTGGGTGATGGGATGTCGACTCTCCTCGCACTGCGTGCGAGTATGGAAGAACTCCTTGGCGCCTGAACGGCACCACTGCACGGCGGATCGGTGTTCTTCCCCAAGCGCATATGAAAACATAAAACTTTTTAGGTTGGTACGCGCTTGGGGGCTCGCGCCCAAATCACCCACGCCATATGCAAAAAAGGCACCCGATTGGGTGCCTTTTGCATATGGGGTGGGTGATGGGAAGTCGATTTATTTCGCACTCGCGCGCTCGCGCGAAATGGAAAGTTTCGTATAATATAATTTAAATTTTAAGTAACTATGGAAACTTTCAGGGTTCGGCTCCGACATCACCCAAAAACGCAAAAAGCACCCCGTGAGGGGGTGCTTTTCGTGCTTGGGGTGGGTGATGGGAGTCGAACCCACGACCTCCAGGGCTACAACCTGGCGCTCTAACCAACTGAGCTACACTCACCATATTTGATTTTGCAGTGGCGCGCCTTGAGGGACTCGAACCCCCGACCTACTGCTTAGAAGGCAGTTGCTCTATCCAGCTGAGCTAAAGGCGCGTACTTGGAGCGGGTGATGGGAATCGAACCCACGCGGCCAGCTTGGAAGGCTGGAATTCTACCATTGAACTACACCCGCCTGTGGTGCGTTTCAAAACTGCCCTACAATCATACCACAATGCCACACCCTTTGTCAATAGAAAATTTGAAAAAACTGCGGTTTTTTTGCAAAAATCAGTGTTTTGTCATAGCAACGGCTTTTTTTGCGTGCGGTACTTGCCAAAAATATAAGTGTTATGTTAAAATATAATAGTATTAAGATAAAGGAGGGGGCTCTTATATGCCGTTGCTTGCACCACACTACACCTTTTGTGCATATTTTCATGTGACACCGACATTTTTAAAAGAGAAGGGCATTCGTGTGCTGTTGCTGGATATTGATAACACGCTTGCGCCTTATGAGCAGCCCTTGCCCGATGAACGGCTGAAAAATTGGATTGAGAGTTTGATGGCTGAGGGGATCTCGGTGGCGTTTCTTTCCAATAATCACGGTGAGCGCGTAGAGCTTTTTAATAAGAGCCTTGGCTTGCCTTGTCGATATGATGCGTACAAGCCCTTACCGCACCGCGCAAAAAAACTGTTTTTGAGCCTTGGCGGTACAAAAAAGACCACTGCCTTTATGGGAGATCAGATCTTTACTGACGTGTTGTGCGCAAGGCTTGCGGGAGCCACCGCCATATTGGTGCCGCCAATTTGGGATCGGCAGGATGCAGGCACGCGCTTTAAGCGCCGGCTTGAAAAGGGTGTTTTGCGCCGATTTTATAAAAAGCATCCTACCGATCCCGATGTGCGAGAGGGCAACCCCATTACCGAAGAAATAAGAGAGAGTAGAAAATGAGAAAACAAGCAATTTTCGGCCCCGGCGGGAACAGCGAAAGCTTTTACGCCGCAGGCTATAAATCTACCATACAGGCACCCGCCTATCTTGCCGCCCTTGGGCTTGGCGCTTACGAGTTTGAGGCGGGCAATGGCCTCAATGCCGGGGAAAAGACCCTGCGCGCCATTGGCGAGGAAGCAGTAAAATACGGCATTGAGCTTTCTTTGCACACACCTTATTTTATTTCGCTGTCGGGTGTTGACCCCGAAAAGCGCCTAAAGAGCGTAGGGTATATCGAGCGCTCGCTCGCGGCGGCGGCATGGCTTGGCGCCGATACCATTGTGGTGCATTGCGGCTCTGCTGCCAAGATCAGCCGTGAGGAGGCAATGTCGCTTGCCAAGGATACGCTTACCAAAACTCTTGAGGCAGTAGGAGATACGCCGATCCATATCGGGCTTGAAACGATGGGCAAGATCAATCAGCTTGGCACGCTTGACGAAATGATCGAGCTTTGCATGCTTGACAGGCATCTTTATCCCGTGGTTGATTTCGGGCACATGAATGCAAGAGAGCGCGGCGGATTTTTCCCCGACCGTGACAGCTATCGCAGAATATTTGATAAGGTCGCAGAGAAGCTCGGTGATGAAAAGGCGCGCTATATGCACTGCCATTTCTCAAAGATCGAATTCACGGACGCAGGCGAGAAGCGGCATCTTACCTTTGCCGATACCGTATACGGCCCGCACTTTGAACCGCTTGCCGAGGCACTGGTAGCGGATGCGCTTTGCCCGCGCATTATTTGCGAGTCGGCAGGCACGATGGCCGAGGATGCGCTGTTCATGCAAGCGGCATACAACCACGCAAGGGGGGCGAAATAATGGCGATAAAGGCGGTTTTGTTTGACCTTGACGGAACACTGCTCCCCATGGACCAAAATCAGTTTTTAAAAGGGTATTTTGGGCTTCTTACCGAGAAAATGGTGAAAAGCGGATACGATGCCAAAACCTTTATGAAGGCATTGCTCACGGGCACCGATGCCATGGTGGCAAATGACGGAGCCACGACCAACGAGGCGCTGTTTTGGCGCGAGTTTGGAAAATTTTACACCCCCGAAACGCTTCCCCCGATCACGCTTTTTGATGAGTTTTATGAAAAGGATTTCCCCAAAACCAGGGCATTTTGCGGCTATGATGCGCGCCCACGCAAGATCGTGGATGCCGTAAAGGAAAAGGGGCTTTTGTCGGTGCTTGCCACCGCCCCCGCCTTTCCCGCCATTGCCACTGAAACGCGCATGGGGTATGTAGGGCTTTCACCCGACGATTTTTTGTTTTACACCACCTACGAAAACTGCACCTACTGTAAGCCGAGTGAGGGCTATTACCGCGAGGTTGTGAAAAAGATCGGGTGCGACCCCTCGGAGTGCCTGATGGTCGGTAACGACGTGACCGATGATATGGTGCCTGCAAGTGCTGTCGGCATGCAGGTGTTTTTGCTCACCGACTACCTTATCAACAAAAACGGCGCAGATATCGGCGTATACAAAAACGGTGGCTACGACGAGCTTTTGGCATATATTGCGTCACTTTAAAAATAACGGGAATTTAAACTTATGGAAGCAATAAAGATAGATGTTGATAAGGAAAGCCTTGCCGAAACAGTGTTGCGCCTTGCACTTGATGTGGGCGAGGGGATGCTCAAAAACGGCGGCGAGGTCAGCCGTGTGGAGAATACGATAGAGCGTATCTGCCGCGCGTGGGGCGCTGAGCACGTAGAGGTGTTCAGCATTGTTTCTATGATCAATGCAACGGTACATATGCCCGACGGCACACGTTCCTCACAAATGCGGCGCATTCGTGCAACGGGCACGGATATGTATAAATTGGAGCTTTTAAACGAGCTCTCTCGCGAGATCTGCCAAAACCACCTTCGGACAGATGAGGTAGATGCACGGGTCAAAGCAATCAAGCGCAGCGCGGCGTATCCGCGCTGGGCGGCGGTGCCTGCTTCTGCGGTAGCCGCATCGGCATTTGCGGTGTTTTTTGGCGGTGGCTGGGTCGAAGCTGTGGTGGCGCTCTTTATTGGCGCTCTGCTCGGTGCAATCGAACTTTTTGCCGCAGGCCATGTAAACGAGCTTGCCAAAACCGTGCTGTCTGCGTTTGTGGCGGGTATTTTATCCTTTGCCGCGGCATTGATCGTCAGTGGGACGGGGAGCGGCATCATTATGATCGGTACCATAATGCTATTGGTGCCGGGTGTTGCGTTTGGCACGGCGCTGCGCGACCTGCTGTGCGGAGATCTCATTGCCGGGGGACTCAAAACATTGCAGTCGATCCTTACCGCCTTGATGATCGCGTTTGGATATCTGCTTTCGATGGCAGTGATGGGAGGTGCCTTATGAGTACCTTCTTTTCGGCAAGCTTTTTTGTGCAGCATCTAACGGCATTGCTCGGCACGCTTGGTTTTGCAGTGCTTTTTAAGGTGCGTGCGCGGCATTTGCCCTTGGCGGGTGCGTGTGGGCTTTTCACTTGGCTTGTATACTATACGGTTACTTTTTTTGGCGGGACGCTGTTTTTGGCGGCGTTCCTCGCTAGCGCTGTGGCAACGGTGTTTGCCGAGTGCTGCGCGCGTGTGCGGCTTGCACCTGCCCCTGTGTTTTTGGTGCCGGGCACCATTCCCATTGTGCCGGGTAGTGACCTTTATTACACCATGCGTTATCTTTTGTTTGGCGACTTTGATGTATTTGCCAATTATTTGATGCGCGCGCTTCTTGTGGGCATCGGCATCGGCGGTGGCATTGTTGCCGTATCGGTGGCAGTGAGCCTCTTGCCGAAGAGAAAAAACAAGCTTAAATAAAAACGCGAGGCGTATTGACTTTTTATGCAACTTATTAAGAAAAGGACGAAGAATTAGCATTCCTCGTCCTTTTTTGTTTGAGCGTTTATCACTTACGGGGTGGGATTGATGGGGATCATCACGGAGCCGGAGTCACCTGTGACTACGCCGGGGAGTTCACCGTTCCACTTCGCAAGGTATTCGATGTATTTAAGGTATTCGGTGATAAGCTTGATCTCATCGGCAGTCTTACCCTCAAAGTCGATCTCGTATTCGATCGACGTGACAACGCCTTCGGTATTTTTAATCTCAGTTTCGCTGATCGTAAAGCCAAGCGCACGTGCCACCTCAACGGATTTGAGCTTGACAGCCTGCGCCTCGGCTCTCGCCACCTCGATCTGTGCCTCGGCATCAGCCTTTGCCTTCTCAAGTTTGGCTTGCGCCTCAAGCTTGGCAACCTCAAGCTCTTTGTTCGCATTTACGATAGCGGTTTCCTTTTCGTATTCTGCCTTCAGCTTTTCTTGCTCTGCAATCATCTTATCCTCTACCGTTTTTTCAAAGGCATCGGAAAAATCAATGTTGGTGAGCACAACAGCAACGATATCGACACAATACTCCTCGTTTACGGCTTTCTTAATGCTATCTTCCACGAGTGGGGAGATGGCAGAACGGGTTTCGATGATGTTCATTGCAGAGTACGAGGACAGGGTAGCTTTGGCTTTTTCAATTGCAATGGATTCTATGCGGCTTGCAAGAAGATTAATCGTACCGTATTGATTTGCAATGTCGATCACTTTGGTATTGTCGATCTTATACTGCACGTTCATGGCAATAGTCATGGTTTGTGCATCCTTAGAATATGCCTGGGTTTGAATATCCATGTTTTGCACCTTGGCATCGTAAAACTCGTATTTTTCGGTCACCCAAAAATCAAAGTATGTGCCTGCGGTGCGCACGGTTCTGGCTTCGCCGAGGTGCTTTACGACTGCAATCTCGCCCGCCTCAACGGTGTGAAAGCTTCCGGGGATCAGTACAAGGCAAAGGAGCGCCACAAGAGCGATGATCGCGCCGGGCAGACTGTGCTCTTTACGCTTGGTCTTGCGAGCGCGATATGCCATGAGTGCGATGCCTACGGCAAGCATAATCACAAAAACAACACTTAAAATAAAATTAATAGCCATAGTTTTTCCTCCAAAAAGTTGTATAGCAATTTTTAGCGGTCACAATGTTTTAATATATTTCCGCTTTGCAGTAGAATGTGTTCCTCATTCCGGATATATTTTACCACGGTTTTCCTTTTTTGTCAAAAGCGGTTACACCTGTCCTTGTTCAACGGCAAATGACTACACGCACTTACATGCCACCTAGTCGCTGTTTCTTGTTTTTTCTCGTTTTTTCATTGAAATGGACGCAATTGACATTTGTGGGGGAATTAAAAAGAGCAAGCACGTTCGTGCTTGCTCTTTTGTATCAGTAGGGTACCACGTTGACACCAAGCGCTTTCATCTTTTCGCTTGCTGTGGCGATCTCCTCTTTCGTGGGGGTGGGGACGTCGGGAATGGGGTAGGTCATGCCAAGGCAGGTGTATTTATGCTCGGCGTAGCTATGGTAGGGCAGGATGCGCACCGCCTTTACCGACTTTAGCTTTGCGATAAACGCGCCGATCTTTTCTACCTCACCGTCGTTCATTGTGGGTACGTACGGGTAGCGGATCTCCATGGGGATGCCAAGGCTATCCACATACTTGATATTTTCAAGAATTTGCTTGTTGTAAACACCCGTGCAGGCAAAATGTACATCCTCATCGATTGCCTTGATGTCAAACAAAAACATGTCAGCGAAGGGTAAGATCTTGTCAATCGCCTCACGCGCGACAAATGCGCTTGTATCGATGGCAATATTGATGCCGTGCTCCTTGAGGAGTTTAGCGACCTTTACGCAAAAATCGACCTGCATCAGGGGCTCGCCGCCCGAGAAGGTGACACCGCCGCCGCTGCCCTTCATGATCAGCTCGTCGCGCAGCAACTCCTCGACAAGTGCTTCGGGCGTGATGTCGTAGCCCGACACGTCAAACGCCTCGGCAGGGCAGACCGCCACGCATTTTTCACAGCGTACACATTTGTCGCGCAAAAATACGTGCTTGCCGTCGACAACAATATTGGCTTCGCAGAGCCCGACGCACTTGTGGCAGTTTTTGCACACGCCCTCATCGTACATAATCTGCTTTTTAAAGGCAAACGATTCCGGGTTGTGGCACCATTTACAACGCAAAGGGCATCCCTTAAAAAACACGGTGGTGCGAATACCGTCGCCGTCGTGGATCTCGAAGGGCTTAGTGGCAAAAATCATTATCCCGATACCTCACATTGCTTGATGAATAGATCCTGCTTTACCTTGCTGAGTTTCACGAAGTATTCGTTCCAGCCGCAAACGCGAACCTGCAGAGTGGAATATTTTTCGGGGTGGGCTTGGGCGTCCTTCAGCATCTCACCGCTGACGATGTTGCCCTGTGCGGCAAAGCCGCCGCCGGCAAAAAAGATTTTCATCAGGGATTCAAAGTCGTTAAGACCCTTGTCGCCCTCAACAGCCGAGGGGTGCATGATGAAATCGAAGATGGTGGC
The DNA here is from genome assembly GCA_017502975.1 of Clostridia bacterium. Taxonomy (GTDB): domain Bacteria; phylum Bacillota; class Clostridia; order Oscillospirales; family CAG-272; genus Firm-07. The sequence continues at coordinate 18,438 of JAFVTV010000026.1, forward strand.
GTCGACAAAATCGGCTGCATCTACCTTAAGGAGTGATTGCATGAGTGCCGTGATGCCGCCGCGATCCTGACCCTCGGTTGCACACATATTCTTCGAGAAGGGTGTGCCGCAATTTCTGCCGTTGGGGGAGGCTGCCGTCATTTCACCAAATGCGACACAGTGGTAAACCGAGTCAAGACCCAGGCGCAAAACGCCGCCACGCTTCAATTTCCTGCCGCAGTAGCGGTCAGCCCAGTGCTTGGTGATCCTTGTCATAAGGGCATCGGGCCCCGGCAGATTGTTGCCGTATTTCTCGGTGTCCTTGATGATTCTCGTTTGCAGATTCTCATAGCCGCGCCAGTCGTTTTTGAGTGCTTCGGTGAGCTCCGCAAGGGTAATTTCCTTTTTCTCAAATACGTATTTCTTGATCGCCATAAGGGAATCTACTACCGTAGCAAGCCCCAAGTGCTTGATCGAGAGGTTGTTGTATTTCAAGGGGTATTCGTGCACGTCGCGACCCTTTTCGATGCACGCATCAAAGGTGCTTGAGTAAATGGGCGCGGGGTTGATCATGGTGTTATACACGCTCTGCTCGCGCAGGAAATCAAGCGACCACTCGGTACAGTAATCGACCTGCTCAAGGAAGAGCTCGAAGAACTGCTCAAAGCTTGTGATGTCGGTGGTGCTCTCAAACCCGACCTGATCACCCGTGATGAGATCCTTACCGCCATTGAGCGCGAACTCAATGCACTTGACGGTATTGAGGCGCACGGGCGCGATCTCGCCCTCCTCCTCGCCCATAATAATGGGCTCGTAGCAGCCAAGCACAACGTAATTTTGCGCATCCTCCACGGGGATGCCGATGCGCTCGTAGCCGGCAAACACAGCCGCGTCGTTGATGATACAAATGCTGCTGTGACCGCCGCGGATCATCTTGAGTGCCTGACGGAAGATCTTGTTGTCAAGGTTTTTGTGGTAGCGAACCTGGATCTTGGGATCGTAGATGTTCAGTTCATCATAGATCTCAAGGAGCTTTAAGCTCAGCTCGTTTGAAAGATCGTTCCCATCCTTGTCACAGCCGCAGATGGTAAAGGGCTGCTCAGCGTATCTCTTTGCTGCGGTAAAGTGCATAAAGTAGTAGCGGAACAGATCCTCAATCTCCTCCATGGACACGCCGTTTGCAAGATCGTTTTTGTAGTAGGGAAGGTACAGGCGGTCAATGGGGCCAAGGGTTCTGCCACGCTCGCGACCAAACTCCTCAAAGTTGAGGTAGAGTGCGGAGATCAGCATGACCTCATAAAGCGTTGCGGGCGCCTTGGTCGTGAGGTTCTTGATTGCTGCCGAGAATGCGGGCACGTCAAACTTCAGAGAATAATCATAAACGCGCGCAAGCAGGCGCAGAATCGCCTCATAGCAGATGATGACCGAGTCAAAGAAGTTGATCTGATCCTGATCGATCTTACCGCTGTCAAGCCATTTTTGCTTCGATGCCTTGGTGTTTTCAAGAATGCCTGCAAAGCCGTATTTGATCACGTTGGTCCAGTTTGGTACCGTGTGCCAAAAGTCGGTGAAGAAGTAGCCAACACCTACCTTGCGGAAAAGCTCTGCCTTCTTGAGGTCCTCGGGCATCTTCTCGCGCAGTACCTTGGTGCGCTGCGGGCGGGACATGACGGTTTCAAGAATGCTGTTGGTGGCAAAGTAGCTATAATCAATGCCAACATTAAATTTTACGGAAAAGGGTGTGTGCTCGTTGATCTCAAGCTGAAGGTTGTCGAGCAAATAGGCGTATGCCTTGGCAAAGACCAGCGCACGGGGCTCATCGGTAGGTGTATCCTGGATCTCCTGCAGCTTTTGGCGCAGGATCTCGACATCAAGACCCGTGGCGGGGTCGAACTTGGCAAGCTCGTATTCGTTTTCGATCATGGGGCGGTTTTGCGTAAAAGATTTCATTTTCCGTCACCTCCTAGTTGCATTGTATCATTTTGGCGGGCATGAGTAAATACAGTTATCCGTCAAAAAAATATAAAAATCCGTCATTGACATGTGGGCGAAAACATGATATACTGCAAACAAGAGGAAAGGTGGGGAGCGCTGTGCTGAACGATCTTATCATTAAAAACGTTGTGCGTGCGTATTACGCAAAGCACCTTGCGTGGGAGCGAAACCGTTTTTCGCCGCGTGGGGCAGATGCCATCGTTTTATTTACTGAAGGTAAGATAGAGTACCACTTTGAGGGGAAAACACTCACTGCAGGGAAGGGTGATTTTTTGCTCCTGCCGGCAGACCTTCCTTATTCGGGCAGGAAACTGGCGGATAAATGCGCCTTTTTCGTGCTTGATTTTGAGTGTGCGCCAAGGGATGCATTTGAAAGATTCCCCGCGCCCGCAGTGCTGCCCGCGGTGGATTTTGAGGAAGCAGTCCGGCTCTTTTCCGATGCGATCGATGTATGGAACGAGCATAGAAGCAATGTGAGTTTTAAAATAAAGGCGCTTGCCTACCAGCTGCTTTGTGAGGTGTTAAAGGAGAGCACGGTGCAAAAAAATACCGTGCCCGTGGATGTTATCGTTTCATATATCGCCAAAAATATCGGTGATTCCACACTATCCGTAGCGGACCTTTGCCGCAAATTTTTCATCTCCGAGTCGCAGCTCCGCCGCAACATCCAGCGCGCCACGCGCCTAACACCAAGTGAGTATATTTTAACCCTTCGCCTTAATCGCGCGAAAAACGAGCTTTCCTACACCGACCGTTCCGTCAAGGAGATCGCTGCGCGGTGCGGGTTCGCCAGCCCCTACTATTTTTCAAGGTGCTTTTCAGAGGAAATGGGCATGTCGCCCCTTGCATACAGAAAAAACAGCAGGGCATAAAAGGACCGCGCGTCAGCGGCGGTGGGGGGAGAGGGTCGGCACAAATGCTACGTAAGTGTTGACAGGACGCCCCTAAATATATTATAATGGAAACATCGAAGCGAAACGGAAGGAAGGGCTCTGATGAAATATTGTACAAAATGCGACGCATACCTCCCTGATGAGGCGGTCGTTTGCGTAAAATGCGGTTGTCCTACTGATCCGATGTATGCATGTTTTGACGAGCCAAGAAAGCCCGCCCCTAAAGCCTCCGGGTTGCGGATCGCGGCGTTGGTGTTGATGAGTATCACCATGGCGATCGTTGCGCTGTGTGCGGTGATGTTTTTGCTTTTGACTTTAATTGGCACCCTTGTGGGCGTCAGAGAAGGATTTTTTTCCATGTTGGTGGTAGATTTTATTTTTTTGGCACCGCTTGCCTGGATGCTGCCGATGTTGGTCGTTTATTGCAAAAAGCTGAAATGCAGAGCTCCGATTGGCACGGGATTTAAAATTTGCACCCTCATTTTCTTCAATATCATTGCGGGTGTTTTGCTCCTTTGCGACAACGCGGAAGGGACAAACGTGTACGTTGCTTGACAAAAAACAGCAGATCGATGTGATCTGCTGTTTTTTATTTTTTGTTATTATTCTGCTACGAAGATAAAGGGATAAACATCTTGATCGCCGTCGATAAAGTAGGCTTCGATATCGGCATATGCATCTGCAAGATACGCCTCAAGATCTGCCTTTGCCTCGGCGGTGCACTCCTTGCCGCAGAATACCGTGAGCATAAACTTCTCGCCATTCTCCAGCATCTTGTCGATTAGCACGTGCGCGGTATCGGTCATCTTCTCGTTTGAGGTCAGCATTTGCTTGCCTACAAAGCCGATAAAATCGCCGTTTTTGATCTGTACGCCATTGAGTTCCGCATCGCGAATAGAGGGGGAAACGTTGCCTGTAACAACGTTTGCCATGGCTTCCTTAAAGGCCTCGGCAATCGCTTCGGCATCATCGTTTTCAAAATCTGCGGCGCAGATCGCGACATATCCGTCACCTAAATTTTTGCTTTCGATGACGTGGATCTTGGCCTCGGTATAGATTTCAGCCGCCTGCTTTGCTGCCATTAAGATGTTGCCATTGTTGGGGAACACGAAAATGTGCTCGGCATTTACCTTGGCAAAGGCATCTAAAAAGTCGTTGGTAGAGGGGTTTTGCGTTTGACCGCCCTCAACGATGGTATCAACACCAAGCTCAAGGAAGGTTGCCGCAATGCCTGTGCCGCTGGCAACTGCTACCATGCCGTATTTCTTTTTCTCGGCAGGCACGTTGCTTGCCGCGGGCTTTTCTTCAACCGTGGTCTCACTGTGCTGAACCGACATATTTTCGATCTTTACCGTGAGAAATTCACCGAATTGACGGCAGAAGGCAAGCACTTTGTCGGGGGTGAGGGTGTGTACGTGGATCTTAACGATGGTGCCTGTTTTAAAGGACACTACCGAATCACCGATGCCGCAAAGGAACTCGGTGATGATGTCGTTATCAAAGTTTTCAGCATCGACCTTGCTGTTTTGCAGCTGTAAAAGAAGCTCGGTGCAGTAGCCGTAGGTCATTTCGCTATCGGCGGTAAAGCCTGTGAGGTCCACAAGCTGTTTCTTTTCGGTCAGGGCCATCGGCTCTGCCTTGATCTCCTCACCGTTGAGGATCTTGTTGAAGCCATCCATGATGTAAAGAAGTCCCGCGCCGCCGCTGTCTACCACGCCTGCCTCCTTTAAGGTGGCAAGCAGCTCGGGCGTGCGGTTCAGCGACGCATTCATTTCCTTAACAAGGTCGCCAAAAAAGCTGCGGATCGTGCTGTCGGGGGTGACGCGAGAAACCGCGTATTCCACCGATTCGCGCGCAACGGTAAGGATCGTGCCCTCCGTCGGGGTCATAACAGAGTTATACGCCTGCTTTACGCCAAGCGTGAGCGCGTGACCAATGGTGTTGGCGTCTGCCCGCTCGCAGCTGTCAAAGCCCTTTGCCATGCCTGCAAACAACTGCGAGAGAATGACGCCCGAGTTGCCGCGCGCGCCAAGCAGCATGCCGTGAGAAAGGCTCTTCATGACCTCTGCAAGGTCGTTGGATTTGACCTTTTCGAGTGCTGCAATGCCGCTTTCAATCGTCATGCGCATATTGTCGCCCGTGTCACCGTCGGGAACGGGGAAAACGTTTAATTTGTTTACCTCCTCCGCATTGGAGCGAAGAAGCGCCGCGCCGCCCTGCGCCATTTGCGCAAGCAACGCACCGTCAAGAAACTGACCGTTGTTTTTTTCGGTATTGTTATCCATGATGCACCTCGTATTTAAATGTTGATCAGCGCTCGCTTCCGACAAAGAAGAGCGCAAGCGTGCCGGGACCGGAATGTGCGCCGATCACAGGGCCTACATCGGTAATCAGCTCGACCTCAACGCCGTTTTGCTCATAGAGAAGCTTGGCAAGGAATTTGGCATCGTCCTCACAGTCGCCGTGTGAAATGAACACATGACCGCCTGCGGGATCCTTTGCGGTTTCCTTATATTTTGCTGCCATTGCGGCAATTGATTTTTTACGGCCGTGTGCCGTGGTGACCTTGGTGAGCTTGCCTGCGTCATCCACGTGCATCACGGGCTTGATGTGCAGGGCGTTGCCGATGATCGCGGTGGTGGGGCTGACTCTGCCACCGCGCTTTAGGTACGTGAGATTGTCTACCGTAAACCAATGGCAAAGATCGGGGCGGATCGCTTCTACATACTGCGCGACCTCCTCAATGGTGGCGCCCTCGTTTCTTTTTAGCGTGGCAAGGTAAACGAGCAGGCCTTCACCGGCAGAAGCGCAAAGCGTGTCTACCGCAAAGATCTTACGTGCGGGGTGCTTCTCGCGCAGCTGCTCTGCAGCAAGTCTTGCGGCATTGTAGGTGTTGCTGATGCCCGACGAAAAGCCGAGGTAAAGCACATCCTTGTCAGCCGCAATGGCTTTCTCAAAGGCGGCGGAAAAGGTTTCGGTATTGATGGCGGCGGTTTTGGCAATGCCGCCGTCGCGCATTCTTTGGTAAAACTCCTTGGTGGGCATATCGCTGTTTCCGTATTCCCGGTCCGAATCGTTGAAGCGGAAGGTAAGCGACTCACAGGCTACATCCCACTCGGCAAGAAGCGAGGGGGAGATATCACAGCCCGAGTCTGTAATGATTTGAAAAGGATAATTTTGCATTTACTGCAACCTCCTGTAAATGTGTAGGCTAAAAAGCCATAAGTATACAGTTTAACAATTACATTATACTGTAAAATGCTGCCAAAGTCAATCAAAAGTCATATAAAAATGACTATACTCTCGATTTTGTAACAGTAGAATGGCAAAAAAACGGCTCTACTGACGGTAGAAATGGGCAAACGGTGCCAAAAAACAGAAGGAAGGCTTGCTTTTTTGACGGCGGTGTGGTATGATGATGTTATATAGGATAAAGCGAGGTGTGAGCGCATGCTAAAGAACATTATTGCCCAAAATATAGCACAATTACGCCGTGATAACAATATGACACAGCTTGAGCTTGCCGAAAAGCTGAATTACAGTGACAAGGCAATTTCAAAATGGGAGCGCGGAGAATCCTTGCCTGATGTGGCGGTTTTGAAAAACATTGCCGATATTTTTTTGGTGAGTGTGGATTATCTGCTTGAACAAACGCATAAAAAAATCGCACCGCCATCGGCAAGAACGACGGCAAGAAAGCGCCGCCGCGGCGTTATTACCTGGCTTGGCGTGTTGCTTGTTTGGATGGTGGCAACCATTGCGTTTGTCACGCTGCAACTGATATTCCCCGCAGAAATGAACGCGTGGCTGACCTTTGTGTGGGCAGTCCCCGTTTCAGCCGTGGTATGGCTGATCATGAACTCGGTATGGTTCAACCGCCGCCGCAATTATTTCATTGTATCCGTGCTGATGTGGACGGTGCTGGCTGCCGCGCATATCACATTGCTGGTGGTGGGAGTCAACGTGTGGCTCATTTATCTGCTCGGTATCCCCGCACAAATCATCATTTTCCTGTGGTCGGGAGTAGCCGCACGGGATAAGGTATAAAAAAACCGCCCCTTCTGTTGCCAACGCAGCACAGGGGCGGTTCTCTTTATTATTCAATCACGAAAATGAAGTTGTAGATATCCTGCTCGCCGTTGATCTCGAAAAGCTCAACGCCGGGGTAGGTGCTTTTCACAAAGGCACGTACGGCATCCATATCTGAGGCCGTGGTATCCTTACCGCAGATGGCAATGATCACCTCTTTGTCGGTCATGTCGATCGCGCCAAGCAGATCGCATGCGGCGGCAGATGCGGTTTTGGCGTCGGCAAGCATCTCCTTGCCCGCAAAGCCGATATAGTCGTTTTTGGAAATGTCAAGACCGCCAAGGTGTGAATCACGCACCGATCTTGTGACCATGCCCGTAATCACGCCCGACATGGCATCGGTGAGTGCTTGCTCGATCGCATCGGCATCACCGCTTTCAAAATCAAGCATGGTAAGCGCCGCATAGCCGTCGCCCACGGTCTTGCTGTTTAGCACGCGCACGTCGGCATTTTGATAAAGCCCTGCTGCCTGCCGTGCAGTTAAAACGATATTGCTGTTGTTGGGAAGCACAAATACAGTATCGGCATTGACCGCCTCAAACGCGGCAAGAAAATCCTCAGAGGAGGGATTCATGGTCTGCCCGCCCTCCACAATGACATCCGCGCCAAGAGAGAGGAAGGTTTCTTTGATACCCTCGCCTGCGGCAACCGCCACTACGCCAAAGGCCTTATGCGCCTGCTTTTGAGGCTTTTTTTCCTCAAAACGGTTTTCCACGGTTGCCTCGCTGTGCTGAAGTGCCATGTTTTCTACCTTTAGCGTTAAAAACTCACCGTATTTTTGACAGTGCGCAAGCACATTGCCGGGGGTCATGGTGTGTACATGCACCTTGATGACTGTGCCTGTTTTAAAGCAAACGATCGATTCGCCCCCCATAGCGGCAAGCTCGTTTGCAATCGTTTGCGCGGGGAATTGGTCGGCGTTGACCTTGCTGTTTTGCAGCTGCAACAAAAACTCGGTGCAGTAGCCAAAGCTCATTTTACTGTCGGCGGTAAAGGCGCTAAAATCGGGCGTTGCGGTTTTTGCGGCAGGTGCCTCGGGGGTGGCGGCCACCGCTTCGCCGTGCAGGATCTTGCTCATGCCCTCGATCACATATACAAGCCCCGCGCCGCCGCTGTCAATGACACCGGATTCCTTCAGAATCGGCAAAAGGTCGGGGGTGCGCTTCAGGGAAGCGCGCATTTCCCGAATGAAGTCGGAGAAGAAATCCTCCAGCGTGGTTTGGGTGGTAATGCGCGCAACGGCATAATCGGTTGCCTCTCGCGCAACGGTTAAAATCGTGCCCTCCGTGGGGGTCATGACGGCATCGTACGCTTGCTTTACACCTGCTTTAAAGGCTTTGCCAAGCGCCGCGGCATCGGCGCGCTCTATACCCGAAAGACCCTTTGCAATGCCTGCAAAGAGTTGTGAGAGGATCACGCCCGAGTTGCCGCGCGCGCCAAGCAGCATGCCGCCCGCCAGCTTTTCGGCAATGTAGGAGATCGAATCCGATGCGATGTCACGCAGCACCGCGTCGCCCCCCTCCATTGTCAGGGACATATTATCGCCCGTGTCACCGTCGGGAATGGGAAATACGTTCAGGTCATTGACCACCTTTGCGTTGGCGCGCAGATTGCCCGCGCCGCCGCGAACCATATCGGCGAACAGTGCGCCGCTCAGTTCATAAGTTGCCATTATGTTCTCCTTGAAAAATCAGATCGTAAGCTCCACCTTTTTGCCAAAGCACCAAGCACCGATGGCATCGGGGCCAATGCAAACGCCAACAATGGGGCCGATAAAGTATATGTAAGCATCTTTAAATCCAACTTTTTCGATCAGCTCACGGCGCAGATATTTCGCATCCTCGGCACAGTCGGCATGCGCGATATATACCGTTTGTGATGCGGGATCGATCACGGATTCCCCGATGAGGGAAACCAATTTATCAAGCGAGGTCTTGCGCCCCTTTACCTTGACGATCGGTACGTTTTGACCGTTATAATCGGAAATGATGATGGGCTTTACACCGAGAAGATTGCCAAAGAATGCGGCAGAGCCCTTGACACGTCCTGCTTTTTTCAGCATATCAAGCGAGCCAACCGTTACAAACTGATTGACGCAGTGCTTTTTCTCCTCTACGGCACAAACGATCTCATCCACGCTCTTGCCCTCATCGCGCAGCGTTGCCGCATATACGGCAAGCATGCCCTCGCCCATGGAGCAGTTGGTGGCATCGATACAGCGTACGGTTGCATCGGGATATTTTTCGAGAAGCTGCTTTGCAACCATACTGCCTGTGTTCACGGAGCTTGACAGGGGAAGGGCACAGCCGATGTAGATTACGGCATAGCCTGCCTCAATTGCCTCGGTAAAGCCGCGCTCAAATTCGCTCATCGGTACCTGGGTGGTGAGAATACGCTTGCCCGTTTCCCGAATTTTTTGATATAGCCCTTTGATATATGCCACGTCGTTGAGATCGGCAGGGGTTTCCTTGCCGTCCTCAACCGTACACATTTTTAAAAATTCAATGTCGTATTTCCGGCGAATGTCAGCACCGAGATCGGCGCAGGAATCGGTTATGATTTTGATTTTTTGCATGATATACTCCTTTTTTATTTGTTTTCCTCAAGCAGATCCTCAAAGCGGTCCTTGCCCTTGGCACGCACACGGACGGTAGCCATAGTGTTCCAAATGTTTTCCGCAGCATCAACGGCAAGTGCTACACCGGACAGGATCACACGGTCCCATTCCGTAGCGCCGACAAGCACGGCGATACCGCACACGGAAACAGCGGCGGAGCAAACAAGAAGTCCGATCCACTTTCTCATGCCAAACTGCTTGGCATCAAACGCGGTCTGCAATTTAAACAGGCCGTCAAGTATGATATAGGCACCAAGCACGTAGGGTAGGAGTTCGGGGACGTTGTTGGGGTAGATAAAGATGAGAACGCCGAGGATGGCAGAGAGCCCGCCGATGGCAAGGTCATATTGAAATGCAAGGCGATAGAGGTCGTTTGAAAAATAGCCAAGCATGCGTACGGCGCCGGTCAGAATGAGATTGGCGCCAACCAGCCAACGCGCGGCAACGCCGCCGATATCGGGCCAGGTGATAAGAAACACACCCGAGAAAAACAGAAGTGCGGAAACGATGACGTGAATGACTCTAACCTCTTTTACAATATTTGCACGTTTCATTGCTTATCCTTTCTTTTCTTGCGCTGATGCAAGATCTCTTGTAATTCCTTGGTTTTGGCGTGAAGCAGAGCACACTGTCGCTTTTGGTAGTCGTGCGGATGCTCGCCCTCGCCAATGGGATCGGGGTGGTAGGGGGAGCCCACCACCAAATGCAAGCGCTTTAAAAACGGTCTGTTATAGCAGCCCTCCATGTAGATGGGAAGCACGGGGGCATCCCCCAGTTCGGCAAGTTTTAAGAAGCCGGGCTTGAAGGGGCGCATTGCCTTACCGCCCGAAACCGCCATGCCCTCGGGAAAGATGAGCACGCTGTCTCCGCCGCGTATGGCGCGCACCGCCTCCTTGAGCCATGAGGTAGAGCAGGGGGCAATGGGAATGCTGTAGCCGCAAACAAGCAAGGGCTTTAAATACCACTTGCGATACCATTTTCTCGCGGCAAGCGAGTGAATGCGGCTGCGATAAAAGATCACAGAAATCACCGCCCCATCGCATCCGCGCAAATGATTGCAGGTCAGTACCGTAGGCTCTGCTACACGTCGAAACTTCAAAGAGGCTCTGTCGGTGTAGATCACCTTGGGGGAGTACAGAAGATAGGTTAAAATGATCAGCACCCGCCGCGCAAGCTGTATCCAGCAAAATCGCAGAAAGTAACCGATTTTTTTCAGTATGTATTTCATTGCAAGCCTCGTTTCATTGGTTTGCGCTCTCCTTTTTGTTACGCATATTATAGTAAAGATCGATGGGGTTGTCATCCGTCAAAAAAAGCACCGTGCCCGAAATTCGGGCACGGAAGCAAATGTACACAAATTTTGGGCAATTTATGTAAAATGTTTAAATTTGGCTGTATCCAAGCATCTCGTTTGTCCGCTGCTCTTGCTTGATAGCATCGCACACGCCCTGTGCCATGCGGGCAATGCGCGCGGCAAGCTTTTCGCCGTCGATCTTGCCTGTGGCATTGATCCAGTCTACAAACAGACCGATAAAGGCATGTCGCAAAAACACCGTTGCCGTGCGCAGCTCGGTTGCATCGGCAGAGCCTGTTTCGCGTTCAAGAACCGCGAACACGGTGCCATCAAAGCCTTTGGCAAAGTAGCGCTCGGCACCGCTTTGCCCGATAGAGGCGGCGATATGTGCCATTGCCTTGGGATGCCTTGCGGCATAATCGATCAGCACCAAAAAGAGGTCTGAGAGCATTTCACCAAGCGGCAGCTCCGGCTTCATTTTTGTGGTACCCGACAAGCAGATCTCCTCAAGCACGGCAAAAATATCTTGAAAATGATAATAAAAGGTGTTGCGATTGATGCCGCAATCGTCAACAACGTCGCGCACTGTGATCTTTTCCAGCGGCTTTTTGGAAGCCAGATGCAGAAATGACTCGATGATTGCCTTTTTGGTAAACGAGGGCATGTCGCTTCTCCTTTCACTAAAATATAGTAATAGTATAACATATGAACGGTCTTTAATCAAGGTCTTGACCTGTATCAGAGTTGGTCATTTTTTAAATTTTGTCGCATTTTATGCCATTTTTGTATAAATTTTTCTGCGTGATAATTGCCACTTGCATTGCTTTTGTAATTGTGTTATAATGTAGATAATTGCAAAACCGTATGATCGGCAATAACGATTTTCGGGTAAGGAGAGCGTTTTGAGATGAAGCATATTTTTATATACAATCCCTGCGCGGGGCGCGATAACAGCGAGAAAATTGCCGCATTGCAGGAGAAGATGAAGACCGATTACGCTGACCTCTCCTATGAGTTTTATCCCACCAAGGCAGAAAAGGATGCCACCGCCTTTGTGCGTGCGCGCCTTGAGGCAGATCCAAACACCCAAATGCGCTTTTATGCGTGCGGCGGTGACGGCACTGCCAACGAGGTGCTGCACGGTATTATCGGCTTTCCAAACGCCTCTATGACCTGCTATCCGTGCGGTAGCGGAAACGATTATGTTAAGTATTACGGCGGCGCTGCGCGCTTTCTCGATATCGATGCGCTCATTGCCGCAGAGGAAAAAACCGTAGACGTAATGCGCGTGGGCGATCGGTATTCGATCAACGTTACCAACTTTGGCTTTGATACCACGGTGGCAAAAACCATGCACGAGGTGCGGCGCAAAAAGATCATCGGCGGCAAAAATGCCTATACCACGGGTATTATAAAGGCGCTGCTCACCTCAATGAAAAACGATTGCACCGTTTGGGTAGACGGCGAAAAGCTAAACGACGGCAAGATGCTGCTTTGCACCGTTTCAAACGGAAGGTACGTTGGCGGCGCTTACTGCTGCGCCCCCCACTCCCTTAATGATGACGGACTGCTTGATGTGTGCTTGGTAAAGCCCCTGTCGCGCTTTACGTTGGTCAAGCTCATCAACGTGTATAAGAAGGGGAAGCATTTGGATGATCCCCGCTTTAAAAATCTCATCACCTATCGCCGCGGAAAAAGCGTGCGCGTGGTAGCGCCCGAGGGCTTTGGTTACACGCTTGACGGCGAGATCGTGCTGGCTAATGATTTTACCATCGATATCTGCCCCGGTGCCGTGCGCTTTGCCGTTCCCAAATGCGCCTGCGAGGCAGAGAGAGAGCAGCCCGAGGCGGTGACGGTTTGATATGATCACTACGAAAACACCCTTTCGCATGTCGTTTTTTGGCGGTGGAACCGATTTTCCCGATTTTTACCGCAAGCACGGCGGAACCGTTCTTTCCACCACCTTTGATAAGTATTGCTATGTGACGCTTCGCGCGTTGCCCGCGCTTTATACATACGATAGCGAGTTTGTTTACAGCAAGACCGAGCGCGTGAATGACAACCGCGATATTGCGCACCCCTTGATCCGTGAGGCTATGCTTTGGCAAGACGTGCACCGTGTCAGGCTCTCTTATGATGCCGATCTGCCTGCAAGATCAGGGCTTGGCACCAGCAGTGCCTTTGCCGTTGGCATGCTGCATGCCATACACGCGGCAAGGGGAGAGAAGGTCACAAAGGATGGTTTGGCACGCGAGGCGATTTATCTTGAGCGCACGCTCTGCCGTGAAAGCGGCGGCGTGCAGGATCAGATCGCCACGGCATACGGTGGCTTTCACCGTATTGACTTTGAGGGCGAGGATTTTACCGTTACGCCCGTTCAGATTTCCCCCGCACGCAAAGTTGCGTTAAATGAAAGCCTGATGCTCTTTTTCACGGGTGTTTCGCGGGTTTCAGCGGAGCTGCAAACGGCGCATCAAGCGGCGCTGGGGGATCGCACGGCAGAGCTTTGCCGCATGCGCGATATGGCAAGGGAGGCGACTGCGCTTCTTGAGGGGGATGCTCCTCTTGATGATTTTGGTGCTCTTTTGCATGAGGGCTGGTGCCTTAAGCGCGGTATTACCGACCGTATTACAAACGGATATATCGATGAGCTGTATGGGCGTGCTCTCGCTGCAGGTGCGCTTGGCGGCAAACTGCTTGGCGCGGGTGGCGGCGGATTTTTGCTGTTTTACGTGCCTGGGGAAAGGCAAGCGGCAGTGCGCGCCGCACTGAAAGAGCTAAGAGAAGCCCCCTTTTCATTTGAGAGTGAGGGGACAAGCCTGCTGCTAAATACAGGTAGTAAGCTTGACATCTGATTTCATGGCGTAACAGATTGTTTGTTTTGCCGCAAATAAAGATTAAAACCGCTTTCTCGGAGCAACGCAACGGGAAAGCGGTTCTATGTTTTTAAAAAGAATGCGCAGCTTGTGACGCCGAAATCTACCCCGAATTATTTTTTGAAAAAGCCCTTGACAAACAAGTAAGGGTGGGATATAATAATAGGGCGAGTTTTGCAAACGGCGCTCGCAGGGTACACGGGAGAGTGAAAAGAATCCCGTATTTGGAGAAGTACTCAAGTTGGCCGAAGAGGCGCCCCTGCTAAGGGTGTAGGTCGGATTTAAACCGGCGCGAGAGTTCAAATCTCTCCTTCTCCGCCAAAAAACAAGGGCATCCCCCTCGTGGGGATGCCCTTGTTTTTTATTGTGGAAGTTGAGCTTTGAACCGCGCGCCGCGGCGCGCGAGGGACGTGCGCGACCGCCGCCGGTGGCGGGGAGAGGGAGCGCTAAGGAGTGGCAGCCGTCGCAGAACGCGAGCAAACGATGGCTTGCGAAGCGCGATGCGGTAACGGCAACAGTGCGACGGCGCGAAGCGGCTAGATGATTGCACTCCCCTCGTGGGGGTGGTTCTATTTTTTTTGCCTGCGAAGCAGCGATTTGAACCTGTGCCGTCGTTTGCCACGGCAAACGACGGCGCAGATAACCAAGTAAGCCGAGTCGGCAAGCTTGCTTGTCAGCGAGGCGGCGACGGTTGCTCTGCGGTGGCTCGGCATCGCCGAGCATAGTACGCAGTACCAAGGCGCGTGCGACTTGCACCGCAATGGAGTATAGTTCAAATCTCTCCTTCTCCGCCAAACAAAAACCGCAATTCTGATACAAAGGGATTGCGTTTTTTGCGTTTTTATGTTATACTATATTTGACACTTAAAAACGGGAGATCGTTATGAAAAAAAGAGATATACATATTGTAGTCGCAATGTTTGCCACCCTTACGTCAATGTTTACTGTTATAGCAATGATGCTTATGAGATTTTTTGGGTAAGGAGGTTATCATGAAGCA
>JAFVTV010000027.1 GCA_017502975.1 Clostridia bacterium
AAACGGCTGAAGGAACTGCTGAAGTTGGTCGCCCGAAACCGAGAGGAACTGGACGGAACGCTCACAGACAAGCAGAAGGAAACACTTGAAAAATTTGAGGACTGCATGAATGAGATGCACAGCATCACAGAGCGCGATGCCTTCTCCTACGGCTTCCGACTCGGTGTGCAGCTGATGGCTGAATCCTTTCTTCTGCCATTGGGTGAGGACGAATAATCGCAACCTAAACACAGATCAAGCATCGGAGTAAAATCCGATGCTTTTCGTTCAAATGTAAAAAAGCAGAAAAACTTTTCTGAAACCTCTTGCAAATTGCGCGAAAACGATATACAATATATAGCGTAATACCGCTATGTAATTGATAGCGCAATTCCGCTACTTGTCGGAGGTGATTTTTTGTGTTAAAAAATGATTATATGACTATAGCCGAAGCCTCTGAAAAATGGGGTATATCACAGCGTCAGGTACAGCACTTGTGTACCCTTGGCTCTGTCGAGGGCGCGGTCAAATTCGGTCGCGCTTGGATGATACCAATGAATGCAAATAAGCCTATCGATGGCAGAACAAAGGAAGCGAGAAACGAGCATGAAGCGGATATGCCTCTGCCCCGTAAAACGCCGTTCCTGTATATGACAGACCTCTACCACACCCCCGGCACGGCTGATAAGGTGGGTGAAAGTCTTTCCTATCATCACGAGGCGCAGGTGCTTTTTGAAGCCGAGGTAGCTTACTCGCGAGGTGAGATAGACAAGGTCTACGATATCGCAAACTACCTGCTCTCGAAGCACTCGGGTTTCTATGCCGTTCTCTCCGCAGGAATGCTTTTAGCACAGTGCGCGATCTGGAAGGGTGATATTGAAATGTGGCGCAGAGCCAAGATCCATATATCCAAAGCACCTGCCAAAAACGACAATGACCGAGACGTGATGCAGCTTGCGATCAGCGCGGTCGATATTATGGTATATAACGTCCAAAGCTTCCCGGAATGGTTCAAAAAAGGGCGTTTTGAGCCAATTCACAAGGATGCATACCCTGCTGCGAAGGTGTATTACGCCAAATATCTGTACGCCCTCGGCTATGCGGTCGCGATGGGGCTTGTCAAGGTAGACGGAACGCAAGGTCTTTATATTATGTCGGTCATTTCCTTCTCTGTAGAGCCGCTGATCTCGTGGGCGAGAGCCAATAATACCATTATGGCAGAGATCTATCTGCGCCTTACCTGTGCTGCAATCTACCACAACTGCGGCAAGGATGAGGATGCGATCTACCACATCGACAAAGCCATCGAGTTGGCGCTACCCGATAAGTTTTACGGAGTGCTTGCCGAATACTGCCGCGCTCTTGACAGCCTCATGGAGAAGCGTCTCTCACTCATTGACGAGGGTGCTTGGAAGGAAGTCAAGAAGCTCTATAAGATATATAATGAGGGCTGGTCGAAGCTCTCGGGTGCAGCCAGAGGCAAGACGATTCTGACCACACTTTCCGATAAGGAGCGCGAGGTCGCAAAGCTCGCCGCCTTCGGAATGGGCAATCAGGAGATCGCCGATCATCTGCATCTGTCGCTCTCTGTCGTCAAGCAAGCGGTGCGTGTCGTTAGCGAAAAATCCGGTCTTCCTCGTTCGGAATTTGCCGCGATTTTGTAATTTTATATATCCAAAACACCCCCAAAAAGATATATAAATTTTCCTCCCAAGCCAAAAACGCCCGAAAAATAAGACCTAAAAAAGTGATTTTAGGTAATACCGCAAATCGAAAAAATCTGCTATACTATTATCAAACAGTATGGCAGATTTTTCTTTTTGACAAAAGACGGGAGGAGTCCGATATGTTTAGCAAGCTAATTCAAAACGATTTACCACAGCAGAAGGCCATCCCGAAGGAGGGTGATCTTTACAAGGTTGTGAATACTTATGGCAGGACCTTTGAACTCAAGTATGGATACTATGAGGAATGCGATCGGCACAGCCCGCTGGTCCGGAGTCCCGTTCCAATCTACCCCGACTTTACAAAAGAGCCTGTTTACACGGATGATGGAACGCCTTTCGTTACGATGATGCAGGATGCTTGCCCACACTACAAGGGCGAAAAGAAAAGAACTGCGGACTCAACCTGCGACGAATGTAAGTATTTTGGTCACGGTGAGGATTGGATCGGTATTTGCACCTGTCCGAAAAACAAGAAGATCGAATAGCTTGAATATAATACAAATGAAAAAACGCAAAGGGATATCCCCGTGGTTTGGTGTAAAGAATCAATACCAAACAAACACTAATAACCCAATAAGGAAGGTAACCAATATGAAAAAATTAACACTCATTCTACTCTCGGTCTTGATGATCGCAGCTCTCGCTGCTTGCGGTAACAAATGCAAGCATACATACGATAATGCTTGCGACGCGACCTGCAATGATTGCGGCGAAACAAGAGATTCCATGCACTCGTGGAAGGCTGCCGACTGTCTGGGTCCCAAGACCTGTACAGTCTGTGGCAAGACAGAAGGCTCTGCTCTCGGACACGAATGGACAACGCCCGATGTTGATCTGTGCGAGGTTAGGTCCACCTGTTCAAGATGCGGTGCAACCGACGGAGAAAACAAGGAACATACTCCCGAAAATGATGATAACGACTGCTCAACCGCCCTTAATTGCGGTGTTTGCGGAAAAGAAATTCTGGCGGCAGGCGAGCATTCCCCCGAAAAGGATGACGGCAATTGCACAACAGAGCAAAAATGCACCGTATGCGGTCAGGTGGCGGTTGCAGCGAAGGATGCTCATAATGACACCGACCACGACTACCTTTGCGACAACGCAGGCTGTCAGGTAACGGTTGGCAACCCACCCAAAGATGAAAGTGACGGCATTGACTTGCCGATCGATACAAACTAACACAATTCCAAGGAGGAACTTAAATGAAAAC
>JAFVTV010000028.1 GCA_017502975.1 Clostridia bacterium
GAATTTTTGCCTCGCGTCTTTCATAACCTTCAAATTTTGCCATGATACACTACCTCCTTCTTATTCCTTACGGGGGTCAATGTACTTTGCAGCATCATTGAATCTACCGTATGTACCCTTGGATTTTTCGTAAGCCTCGTTCGGCTCCATGCCCTTCTTGATGAAGTCGGTCATCTTGCCAAGAGAAACGAACTCGTAGCCAATCACCTCATTGTTCTCATCAAGTGCCATGCGCGTGCAGTAGCCCTCGGTCATTTCAAGGTAGCGCACACCCTTTTCCTTGGTACCGTACATGGTGCCAACCATGGAGCGCTCGCCCTTGCCAAGGTCCTCCATGCCTGCGCCGATAACAAGGCCACCCTCAGAGAAGGCAGACTGGCTACGGCCGTACACGATCTGCAGGAACAGCTCGCGCATTGCGGTATTGATCGCATCACATACAAGGTCGGTGTTCAGCGCCTCAAGAAGAGTTTTGCCGGGCAGGATCTCTGCTGCCATAGCGGCGGAGTGGGTCATACCCGAGCAGCCGATCGTTTCAACAAGCGCCTCCTCGATGATGCCGTTCTTCACGTTCAGGGACAGCTTGCATGCGCCCTGCTGGGGTGCACACCAGCCCACACCGTGGGTGTATGCGGAAATATCGGTGATCTGTTTTGCCTGTACCCACTTACCTTCTTCGGGAATGGGGGCGGGGCCGTGATTGCAGCCTTTTTTTACCACGCACATGTGCTGAACCTCAAGGCTCTGTGCGTAAGGCATTTCACTTACGTTGCTCATGTTTTTATCTCCTTATTTTAGATTACAATTTATCAAGCAGCAATACTGCGGCTTATTTTACGATCTCGCCATAAACCTCGCCAAAGGCGCCGGCGGCATTGCACTCGTCGGTATCAATGTGCATCGCAAGTGCAAACTTGGGGGAAACGCGTACCACTACGTCTTCAAAAATGAGGGGACGTGCGGTATCGATCTTTACCTTTACGATCTCCTTGTCAGAAACGCCAAGAGCCTCTGCATCAGCAGGCGTCATGTGAATGTGACGCTTGGCAACGATGGCGCCCTCTGCCATTTCAACCTCGCCGCAGGGGCCAACAAGCTTGAGGCCGGGTGCACCTGCCACGTCGCCGCTTTCGCGAACGGGCACAGCCTTAAGGCCAAGGGTGCGTGCGTCGGTAAAGGAAAGCTCTACCTGATCGGCAGGACGGGTAGGACCAAGGATGCTGACCATCAGCTCACCCTTGGGACCAACGAGCTTGACCTTCTCCTCGCAAGCAAACTGACCGGGCTGAGAAAGATCCTTTTTGTTGTGGAGCTCTGCACCCTCACCAAACAGGGTAGCAAGCGTTTCGGCAGTCACGTGAATATGACGTGCCGAGGTTTCAACGATAAATTTGTTTTCCATAATTACCTCTCATGTTTTAGGCGCGTAGCGCCGCTTAATGATTGTTCGCAAACAAAATCATTATACCATACGTTTTATAAAAAGTAAATGCAAAAAAGAAAGAAAATCATAAAATCATAGTGAAAAATTTTCGGTGCATACTAAATAAAAAAGCAAAAGGAGCAGTTTATGGCACAAGAAGAGAACAAAAACGAGCAAAACGCAGGCGACGTGCCCGAGGAATTACTGAAAACAGGAAGCGTTACGGGAGATAACGCCATACAGTGCCTCACTGTGATCGGGCAGATCGAGGGGCACTATATTTTGGGGGATAACCAAAAGGCAACCAAGTACGAGCACCTGATCCCGATGCTGGTGGCGATTGAGCAAAACCCCGAGGTTGAGGGTGTACTCATCATTTTAAACACCATGGGCGGAGATGTGGAAGCAGGGCTTGCGCTTGCTGAAATGATCGCCTCCATGAAAAAGCCCACCGTTTCACTGGTTTTGGGGGGTGGTCACTCGATCGGCGTGCCCCTCGCCGTAGCGGCAAAGCGCTCGTTTATCGTGCCGAGCGCCACCATGACCCTTCACCCCGTTAGGATCAGCGGCGTTGTGATCGGCGCACCGCAGACCTACCGCTATTTCCGTGATATGCAGGACAGGATCGTGGATTTCATCTGCCGCAACTCCAAAATAGAAAAGGAAAAGCTTTCCTTTCTGATGATGCGCCCCGATGAGCTCTCCACCGATATCGGCAGTATTGTTGACGGGCGCGAGGCGGTGTCCCTCGGGCTGATTGACGAGGTGGGCGGGCTTGACCGCGCGCTTGAGGCGCTGCGCGAAATGAAAAATGAGTAAAACCGGCAAACGGTGCGCTTTAGCGCGATACTCCAAGCGGAGTATCACGCTAAGTTATGATTGCCCTTATGGGCAAGTTATGAGTTTAGAGATGCTTCGCATCGTTATGATTGCCTTCGTCAAGTTATAGGTTAGATGGGCAATCATATCATAACATTTGCGCAGCAAATTCATAACGGCGAATGAATTGCAAAGCAATTCGCGAGCCTCCTATCTCTAAACTAAAACGAACAGAAAAAGAGCAGATATACAAGATTTTCGTCTTGTGTATTTGCTCTTTCTTCCATTTAGGGGGTGGATTTTGCCCATACCGCGTTTGACCTGTCAAAAGCAATACCCGCACTTAGCCGTATTTTTCATTTCTCCGCTAAGAACAGCACCTGTTTTGCGCACCGTTTTGCTTTGTTTGCGTAAATTTTGTGCATTGCAGTCAAATACGATGCCCTGCGCGCGTATACTATCTAAAAGGCAAAAAGGGAGGCAAACGGTATGGAAAAGCTACATATTTCCCCACAAAAAACGCGATGCGTGCTTCGGCACGGTGGCAACGAGGTGCTCTTGCTTACCTACCCCACGCTCACGGGCGACACGCCCGCCGCCCTACACACCGCCGCACTCATTGAGGCACTCATCGCCTATGCGCGAGAGAGTGCCCTCTCTCGCGCCGCCGAAGCGCTAAGAGAAGCCGCTGCCTCAGGGCGTCTTTTTGATTTTAAAAGGCACACCTATGATATTTCTCTGTTATCCAAGATGACGCAAAAGCACCTGCACCTCACGCTCCGTGTCTGCTTCTCGGCGGGTGAGGAAACACTGTTTGGGGACGCGCTGCAAATGCTTTGGGATAAAGAAGAAGCCATCCAGTATCGCGCGCCGAAAACGCGCTTGCGGCGCGCGATACGTAAAGTGAGATCATAATTTTATATTTCCTATTGCGCACACGGAAAAAATATGATAATATATATATGCCAAAAAACATTTAATAAGTAATGATAACGCCTGCCGAAGAAAAAGGAGGGGTGCGTATGACGAAGGATGCCATTTCCGCCATCCGCGAGGCTGAGAGCCAAGCCGAGGTGCTTTGTCGCGTGGCACAGGAAAAAGCCACGGAAATGAAAAACAAAATTCAGCAGGAGGGCAACGCCCACTGCGCGCAGGTGGAGAAGCAAACCACCGCGGAATACGATGCCGAGCTGGAGGAGATCAGCAAGCACGTAAGCCGTCTTACCGAAAAAAAGCGTGAGGAAGCAGAGCGCGAGGCAGAGGAGCTTGCCGAGCGCGCACGCACGCACATGGATGAAGCGGTAAAATCAATCGTTTGGGGGATCATTGAAAAATGTCAGTAAGCAAAATGGAAAAGCTGACGGTGATCCTGCCCCATGATGAGGTCGATGCCGTACTGCGCCGCTTGATGCGCCTTGGCACTGTGTCACTCTCACGCGAGGAGGCAGGCGAGCTTACCGCCGCCGGTCTTGACCCGGGGACCGCTGCGAAAGCAGCTGCGCAGGCAGCACGGATCGATGCGGTGCTACCACTGCTCACCAAGCGCTCCCACCGCAAAAAACCGCTTTTTTCAACGCCTGTTCCCTTTGACCCCGTGGAGTTCAAGCAATCGGGCGACGAGGAAAAGGCATGGAAGACCGTTTTTGAGGTCGAAAAGGTGACAGAGCGAACAGCCGCGCTAAAGGGCAAGCTCGCAGAGGAAGATGCCTTAATGCAATCGCTGATACCCTATCTTGATTTTAAATTTTCACTCGATGACAAGGGCACAAAGACCGCAGCCCTTCTGCTTGGCAGTCTGCCTGCCGGCATCAAGGAGGAGCGCATTGAAGCGCTTGGCAATGAGATCGGGTTTGTCTTCGAGGTGCTGTCATCGGACAGCCGCGGCGTTTATCTTGCCGTGGTCACACACCGCCAAACCGAGCAGGATACCCTCAAGACACTTTCCGCGCTCGGCTTCCTTAAAGCAAGCATTCCCAAAACAAACGGGCATGCCACCGCCATTTTTGATGCCGCGCAAAGCCGCGCCAACAAAATAAAAAGCGACATAGAGCGACTTGACGCAAGGCTTGACGTCCTTGCCGAAAACCTCACGGAGGTGGAGATCCTTTCGGATCTTGCGCACACCGCGCTCCTGACCGAGCAAAACAAAGAGGCGCTCCTTTCCACAAAAAAGTGCGCCGTGCTGACAGGCTGGTGCCCCACACGCGAGCGCGAGCGCGTTTCTCGCGCGCTTGACCGCGTCGCGGCGGCATATGAGTTCTCACCCCCCGCTGAGGGTGACGACGTGCCCGTACTTTTGCAAAACAACCCCTACGCCCGCAATTTTGAATGGGTGCTCGGCATGTATTCTTATCCCCGATACGGAAAGTTTGACCCGACCTTTATCATGAGTATCTTTTACTTCCTCATCTTCGGGCTGATGTTTGCCGACGCGGGTTACGGGCTTACCCTTGTGATCGCCTGCTTTGGCGCGGTAAGATGGCTGCATCCCCGCGAGGGCATGAAGCGGTTTTTGCTGATGTTTGGCTACTGCGGCATCTCCTGCATCATATTCGGCGTCATCTTTGGCTCCTATTTCGGCAACTTTCCGCTTGCCTTTATGCAAAACGTGCTGGAGCTTGCTCCTGAGGAAATGCCAAACCTTGCGCTTATCCCCTCTCTTGAGGCAAACGTAGCTATTCTGTTTGACCCCATCCAAAATCCCATGGGCTTTTTGGTGGTATCGCTTGCCTTCGGTGCGCTCCACCTGCTTGCGGGTATGGCGGTAAGGGCTTATGTACTGTGCCGCGAGGGACACCCGCTTACGGCTCTGTTTGACATCGGCTCCTACTGGGCGCTCTTTGCAGGCATCGGTACGGTGTTTTTCCACCGCACGGTCGGCATTATACTGATTGCCCTTGGTGTTGTCGCCATCGTGGCGACACAGGGGCGGCACAAAAAGGGCGTGGCGGGCAAGATCATCGGCGGACTTGGCGGACTTTATTCCCTCATCAATTACGCCTCGGACTTGCTTTCCTATTCGCGTATCCTTGCTCTTGGTCTTGCCGCAGGCGTCATTGCGCAGGTGGTAAACATTCTTGCCACCATGAAGGGCGCATCCTTCATCGGATTTTTGATCATGATCGTGGTCTTTATCATAGGGCATCTTTTAAATCTTGTCATCAACGTGCTTGGCACCTTTGTGCACACGTCGCGCCTGCAATACATTGAGTTTTTCGGCAAGTTTTACGAGGATGGCGGCTCACCGTTTAACCCGATGAAGGTTTCGGATAAATACGCCACCGACGTATCTGAAGAATTAGAGAACGAAGCAGCGGAGCCTGCGGCAGCGCCGCAAGCCCCATAAACACCTACAAACAAAATCACAAACAAATTAAAAGGAGTAAAATCATGGAAATCATCGCAAGCATTTTTTCGGGACGTAACATCGCACTGCTCGGCGCCGCACTTGCGGCAGGCCTTGCGGGTATGGGCAGCGCCAAGGGCGTTGGTATGGTTGGCGAGGCAGCCTCGGGGCTCCTGACCGAGGACCCTTCCAAATTCGGTAAGACGCTCATTCTCCAGGCATTACCCGGCACGCAGGGCATCTACGGTCTGATTACCGCCTTTTTGATCATCTTTAAGATCGGCATTCTTGGCACACCCGTAGAGCTCACGACAGCCCAGGGTGCTTACTTCCTCATGGCATCGCTGCCGATCGCCATCCTTGGTTACTATTCTGCCGTCAAGCAGGCAAGAGTTGCTGTTTCGGGCGTGAATCTCATTGCCAAACGCCCCGACGAGGTAGGTAAGGCGATCACCGCCTCGGCACTCGTTGAAACCTATGCGATCTTCGCTGTTCTGGTGTCCCTCTTGCTTGTTCTGTTTGCTAAGGTATAAGGACTTTTCCCATGACCGGACTTGATAAGATCATTGACCGCATTCTCGGCGACGCCAAAGAGCGGGCGCGCGAGATCCTTGAGAGCGCGCAAAACGACTGCCGCCAAATGGCACAGGACTTTGCCGCGCGCGCCGCGGCGCTCCGCGCCGAGATCGCCGAGGATGCGCAAAGAAAGGGCGAGGCGCTTGTATCGCGTGCAAAATCTGCCGCGGCAATGGAGCGTCGTAACCTTTTACTCAAAACAAAAAATGCCCTCATTGACGAGGCATTTGAGGCGGCAAGAGCCGAGGTGCTTGACACCGACTTTGGTAAGTATCGAGAGCTCCTGACCGCACTCCTTGCGCAAGCGCTTGTTGAGGAGGCGAAAAACGCCGAGCGCTCGCTTGCCTTTGGTGACGAGGTCACCGAATTCGATACCTATGAGGTCCTGATGAACGAGGAGGACCGCGCTGCATACGGCGCAGCCGTTGTGGAGGGCGCCAAGCGCGCGGCACTCCGCCATATTGGCGAGGAACGCGCGGCAAAGGTGCGCCTTTCCGAGAGCACCGCGGATATTGACGGTGGGCTTATTTTGCGTTACGGCAACATTGAGGCAAACTGCTCGCTCTCGATGCTGCTGGGCGAAATGCGCCGTTCACTCGAATCCAAGGTAGCGGCAATTCTCTTTGCTACCGAAGATAACGAAACGACCGCCGAATTGTAAGGAGAGTCTTATGCAAACACGCTATTCTCCCACAGATTATTTATACGCCTGTGCGCGCATCCGTTCGCTTGAGGCATCGCTCGTGGGCAAGGAGCAATTTCGAACGCTGCTTACAAGCGCCACGGCAAATGACGTGATCGCGGCACTGCAAGAGGCGGCGGGCATTTCCCTTTCCGCCACTGAGGGTGCGCCCGACACAGAGCAAGCGCTTCTTTCCATATTAAAGCAAGGCGTTAAAACGGTAGCGGCATCGGTACCCGACCCCGCTATCACGCATCTTGTCCTATTCCCTTATGACTGTCACAACATCAAAGCATATCTCAAATGCAGCTATCGCGGGCTTGACCCCAACCCGCTCTTTATTGACGCGGGGTCCGTGCCGACCGAGGCGCTGATCGCAGCACTCGAAAGTGGCGATACCGCCGCACTGCCGCAGCATATGGCAGAGGCGATCGCCATGGCAAAGGAGGCATACGCCAAGACCGCTGATCCGCGCGAGATCGATTTTTTGCTTGACTGCGCGCTCTATGCCGATCTTGCCGAAGCGGCAAGCGGCTTGCCATTTGCCGAAGCGCTGGTAGGCGCGCGCGCCGATCTTACCAACTGCATCATTTGTCTGCGCGTGCTGCGCGGCACAGATCCCGACACGGCACAGGCGCTGTTCCACAAGTCCATGCTCCCCGCGGGCACACTGAGCGAGGCTTTCTTTGCCACAGCGTTTGAGGAGGGCGAGGCGGCATTTTTGGCGGCACTTGCCAAAAAAACGCCCTATGGTACTGTAATTGGCGAGGCAGGAAAATACACACTTGCCGACATTGAAAAGCGGGCGGACGATTATATCACCGCACGCCTGCAGGAGGTAAAGTATCTGCCGTTTGGGGCAGAGATCCCGCTGTGCTATTTGTATGCACTTGAGGGGGCTGTGAAAAATCTGCGCATTTTGCTCTCGGGCAAAGAGGCGGGGCTTGATAGCGACACACTGAAAGCGAGGGTGAGGGAAAGTTATGTATAAGATCGGTATGATCGGCGACCTTGAAAGCATACAGGGCTTTATGGCGCTTGGATTTTCCACCTTCGAGGCATCGACCCCGGCACATGCCGCTACAACACTCTCGACGCTGGTAAAAAGCGAGGAATACGCCGTTATTTTTATGACGGAGGAGCTTTGCGCAGCACTGCCAGAGGAATTGGCACGCTACAAGGATGTGCCCCTGCCCATTATCACCGCGATCCCCGGCAAAAACGGCTCGATCGGCTACGGCATGACGGCATTAAAGCACGCCACCGAGCGTGCTGTCGGCACAGATATCCTGTTTCAGGAATAAACCAAAAACCCAAAGAGGTACATGAACATGGTTGAAGGAAGAATTTTAAAGGTTTCGGGCCCCCTTGTCATTGCACAGGGCATGCGCGAGGCCAATATGTTTGACGTGGTGCGCGTGGGTGAGCAGCGCCTGATCGGCGAGATCATCGAAATGCACGGCGACCGCGCCTCCATTCAGGTATATGAGGAAACGGCGGGGCTTGGGCGCGGAGACCGCGTGATCTCCACAGGTGCCCCCCTGTCGGTAGAACTTGGCCCCGGCCTTATTACCTCGATCTACGACGGTATTCAGCGCCCGCTTGAGGCAATCTTTCAAAAATACGGTGCAAACATTCAGCGCGGCATTGATGAGCCCGCGCTTGACAGAGAAAAGGAATGGTTTTTTACCCCTGCCGTTTCCTACGGGCAGGAGGTGGCGGCGGGCGATATTTACGGATACGTGGAGGAAACACCCGTCATTCGCCACAAGATCATGGTTCCCCCCGGCAAAGCGGGCAGGATCGCCGAGATCCATGCAGGCACGTTTACCGTAACTGCACCCATTGGCAAGCTCCAGCTTGCGGACGGCACCATTGAGCCCATTACCCTGATGCAGAAATGGCCGGTGCGCATCTCGCGCCCCTACCGCGAAAAGCTGCCCCCTGTTGAGCCCCTTATTTCGGGTCAGCGCGTGATCGACGCGCTCTTTCCGCTTGCAAAAGGCGGTACGGCATGCGTGCCGGGTCCCTTTGGCTCGGGCAAGACCGTGGTGCAGCACCAGCTTGCCAAGTGGAGTGATGTAGATCTTGTTGTTTACATTGGCTGTGGCGAGCGCGGTAACGAAATGACCGATGTACTGCGCGAATTTCCCGAGCTGACCGACCCCAAAACGGGCAGATCCCTGATGGATCGCACCATTTTGATCGCCAACACCTCGGATATGCCGGTAGCGGCACGCGAGGCATCGGTCTACACGGGTATCACCATTGCAGAATATTACCGCGACATGGGACTTTCGGTTGCCGTGATCGCGGATTCGACCTCGCGCTGGGCAGAGGCACTGCGCGAAATGTCAGGGCGACTTGAGGAGATGCCGGGCGAGGAGGGCTATCCCGCCTACCTTACCTCTCGCCTTGCACAGTTTTACGAGCGTGCGGGAAAGGTTGTCTGCCTTGGCTCGGACGCGCGCGTGGGCACACTTTCCGCCATCGGCGCGGTATCCCCGCAGGGCGGCGATATTTCCGAGCCCGTCACGCAAGCAACGCTGCGTATCGTAAAGGTGTTCTGGGGGCTTGATTCTACCCTTGCCTACCGCCGCCACTTCCCCGCGATCAACTGGCTAAACTCCTATTCGCTTTACCGTGACCGCTTAAACGACTGGTTCTCGGAGAATATTGCAAAGGATTGGATGTCCAAAACAAACGAGCTTGCGCGCATTCTCCAGCAGGAGAGTGAGCTGCAGGAGATCGTGAAGCTTGTAGGTGCTGACGCGCTCTCTCCCGCTGACCGCATGACCATGGAAACGGCGCAGTCGGTCCGTGAGGACTTTTTGCAGCAAAACGCCTTTGACGAGGACGACAGCTACACAGCACTGCCCAAAATGTATGCCCTCATGGATCTTGTTTTCAGCTTTGATAAGAAAGCGCGTCTTGCCATTGAGCAGGGCGCTGATATAGCGGATATTGCCGCACTCCCCGTGCGTGAGCGTATCGGGCGTGCCAAGGCAGTACCCATGCGCGACTATACCGCCGCATATGCCGAGATCGAGGCACAGATCGATGCCGAGCTTTCGGCACTGACACAAGGA
This sequence comes from Clostridia bacterium, assembly GCA_017502975.1. GTDB lineage: Bacteria > Bacillota > Clostridia > Oscillospirales > CAG-272 > Firm-07. Next base: position 9,936 of record JAFVTV010000028.1, read on the forward strand.
GGTGCGCAATGATACGCGAATACAGAACCATTGAAGAGGTTGCAGGACCCTTGATGCTTGTCAAGCAGGTTGACGGCGTGAAATACGACGAGCTTGGCGAGATCGAGCTGCCAAACGGCGAGATCCGCCGTTGCCGCGTGCTTGAGGTGGACGGTCGAAACGTTTTGGTTCAGCTCTTTGACAGCGCGGCAGGCCTGAACCTTGCCAACAGCCGCGTGCGCTTTATGGGGCACGGCGTTGAGCTTGCCGTGAGCGAAAGCATGCTCGGGCGCGTGATGAACGGCATGGGCAAGCCCATTGACGGGGGCGTGGCAATGCCGCAGGAAAAGACACTTGATATCAACGGCACGCCGATCAATCCCGCGGCGCGCCACTACCCCTCCGAATTTATTGAAACGGGCATTTCCACCATCGACGGGCTTAACACCCTGGTGCGCGGACAAAAGCTGCCCATCTTCTCGGGCTCGGGCTTGCCCCACGCCAACCTTGCCGCACAGATCGCAAGGCAGGCAAAGGTGCGCGGCACCGATGAGAAATTTGCCGTAGTCTTTGCCGCCGTAGGCATCACCTTTGAGGAGGCAGACTTCTTTATTTCCGATTTCAAAAAGACAGGTGCCATTGACCGCACCGTGCTCTTTATCAACCTTGCCTCTGACCCCGCCATCGAGCGTATCACCACGCCCCGTATGGCACTGACCGCCGCGGAATATCTTGCGTTTGAGTGTGACATGCACGTGCTTGTCATCATGACCGATATCACCAACTACGCCGAGGCATTGCGTGAGGTTTCTGCCGCACGCAAGGAGGTGCCCGGCCGCCGTGGCTATCCCGGCTATCTTTACACCGACCTTGCCACCATGTACGAGCGCGCAGGCAGAAAGGCGGGCAGCAACGGCTCGATCACCATGATCCCCATTCTCTCGATGCCCGAGGATGATAAGACACATCCCATTCCCGACCTCACGGGCTATATCACCGAGGGGCAGATCATCCTTTCCCGCGAGCTTTACCGCAAGGGGTATCTGCCGCCCGTTGACGTGCTTCCGTCCCTGTCGCGTCTGAAGGACAAGGGCATTGGTGCCGGCAAAACGCGTGAGGACCACGCAGGCACTATGAACCAGCTCTTCTCAAGCTACGCACGCGGCAAGGAGGCAAAGGAGCTTATGGTGGTGCTTGGTGAAGCGGCACTGACCCCCATTGACCGTCTTTACGCAAAATTTGCCGATGCCTTTGAAGCAGAATACGTGAACCAAGGCTTTTACGAGAGCCGCACGATCGAGCAAACGCTCGACCTCGGTTGGAAGCTGCTTTCCATCCTGCCCCGAAGCGAGATGAAGCGCATCAAGCCCGAATTGGTTGAAAAATACTATCCAAAGGATTAAGAAAGGATTGCTTTTATGGCAGAGATCCGTGTAAACCCCACGCGCATGGAACTGAAAAAGCTGCAAGCGCGCTACGCCACGGCGCGGCGCGGGCACAAGCTCCTAAAGGACAAGCGCGATGAGCTGATGCGCTGCTTTCTTGCCGTTGTGCGCGAATGCAAGCAGTTGCGCAGTGAAGTAGAGGCGGCGCTGGATGCCGCGCGCGGCGCATTTTCGCTTGCCGCCGCCACCACGCATCCCAAAATGCTTGCCACTGCCCTGCTGCTGCCGCGCACCGAGGCAAAAATTGAGGTTTCACTCAAAAACCGCATGAGCGTGACCGTCCCCTCACTCCACACCGAGATCATGGGCGGGGGCGATGCCGCCAATTACGGCTTTGCCTTTACCTCGGGCGAGCTTGACAGTGCCATTGCCGCTTTTGGCGAGGCGCTGCCCCAAATGCTTCGCATGGCCGAGCTTGAAAAGGAGGCAGTGCTTCTTGCCGAGGAGATCGAGCGCACACGGCGCCGCGTTAACGCGCTCGAGCATATCATGATGCCCCGCTATCTTGTCGCCATCAGATCCATCAAAATGAAGCTTGAGGAAAACGAGCGCGGCAACATCACGCGATTGATGAAGGTAAAGGATATGATCCTGCACGAAAATCTGGCGCAAAAATACAGTTACTTCCCCGATGAGGAGTAAATTTAAAGCCGAACAGCCACATTAAGACCTTTCCAAAGGAGAACGATCACATGAAAAACAAAAGAATACTTTGCCTGCTGCTTGCCATTTTGATGCTGCTGCCCCTACTTGCTGCCTGCAACAAAAACGGCAAGCCCGTGGATATCGTAAAGGGCGGCGAGAGCAGCTATACCATTATTTATTCCGACAGCAAGACCGCCGCCACAGAAAAGGGCGCGGCAACCAGGCTGCGCGATGCGATCAACGAAGCAACGGGTGTAAAGCTGAGGCTTGAATCCGACTTTGCGCCCGAGAGCAATACCGAGATCATTGTCGGCACCACCAACCGCAAGGCGTCTGAAAACGCCGTTACCCTCATTCGCGAAAGAGATTTTATCATCTCCTATGTTGAGGGGCAGGTCGTTATCACGGGCGGCAACTCCGCCGCAACGGTACGCGCGGTAGATTATTTTATTGAAAATTACATCAACGCCGACAAGAAAAAGGTAACCGTTTTTGACGGCGGCGATTACATTGGCAAATATGATTATATGCTTGGTGACCTTTCGGTTTCGGGCGTCAAGCTGAGCGAGTATACCATCGTGTACCCCGACGGTGCCGATAAAAACGACAAGATCACCTACTATATTGCCGTCAATCTTTACGATTACATCTACAACAATGCAGGCGTGAAGCTGAAAATGGTTTCCGACAAGACCGCTGCCACCGAGCATGAGATTTTGGTTGGCAAGACCAACCGTGCGCAATCTAAGGCTGTGGAAAATACCAGCCTCGCCGCTGACGAATACCTGCTGTTCCAAAACGGCGGTAAAATTGTGATGATGGGCAACTCCTACATGCTTGGCGGTGCCGCCTCGGCGCTGGTAAATAAATATTTTGGAAGCCAGAGCGATATCACCCTTCCCACCGCGGCAACACCCGAAAAGTTCACCTTTAAAAAGGCAACCTCCGTGCTGCTGCTGATCGGTGACGGCATGGGCTTTGAGCACATTCAGGCAGGCATTGGCGTTGAAGGCTCGGGACTTATTAGCGAATTTGTGGCAGAAAGACTACCCTATAAGACCTCGGTGGTAACCGCCTCTCAATCGGTCCTTAACGGCGAAACAGAGTTTACCGACAGTGCCGCTGCCGCAACCGCAATGGCGACAGGACATAAGACCATCAACTATTATGTTGGCAAGGACGCAAACGGCACCAATGTAACCAACGTGCGCGAGCTGGCACACAGCACAGGCGCAAAGACTGCGATCCTGACCACCGCCAACATCACCGATGCTACGCCTGCGGCATTCCTTGCACACGCAGGCGACCGCCACGACGCATCCATTGCCACCGATATTGAAAAGCTGATCGCCAAGGGCGAGGTCACCTATGCCAAGGGCGATACCAACTCGCTTGATAACGTAAAAGAAGAAACCCTGATCGATCACACGCGTGAGGCGCTTGCCTTGGTCAGCGAGAAAAACAGCAAATTCTTCACCATGATCGAGGAAGCGCACGTTGACAAAAACTCCCACAAGGTGCAAAGTGGCGCAAGAACCCTTGCGCACGTGCAAAATTCCGTGAAGTGCTACAATGAGGTGATTGCTTACGCGATCGGCTTTACCATGATGCACCCCGAAACCGCCCTGATCGTTACCGCTGACCACGAGTGCGGCAAGCTTGACTTCAACGAAACCACGGGCACTTACCGCTTTGATTCCGACGATCACTCCAATGCCAACGTTCCCTTCTTTGGGCTTGGCGACGGCATTGCCGAGCTGATCGGTAACAAAACCGAGATCGACAACACCGACATTGCAAAATTCATTGCAAAGGTTTACGGCGAAAACAACTTCGGCGCATAACTCGGCAATTCTTAAAAATCTCAAAGGGGGAGGCGAAACGCCTCCCCCTTTTATTGTTTGTCGCTTCCCCTCTTTGATCCGCCATGCTTTGTAGGGGGCGGCGCCCCGACGCCCCGCGATACAGCAAAAAAGAGCAAGCGTGAAAGGATTTTCCCTTCGTTCTTGCTCTTTTTGCTTTTTACGTAACAGTTAAAAATCCCGTCTGCCCTCAAGCGCGCGAGAAAGCGTGATCTCATCGGCATATTCGAGCTCTCCGCCGTAGGGTATGCCGTGCGCGAGGCGCGTGACCTTGATGCCAAGGGGCGAGAGAAGCCTTGCAATGTACATGGCGGTCGCCTCCCCCTCGGTGGTTGCGCCCGTGGCAACGATCACCTCTTTTACCGTTTCATCCTGCAAACGCAGCAAAAGCTCGCGCAGGGTGAGCGTATCGGGGGTAATGCCGCTCATCGGCGAGATCAGCCCGTGCAGCACGTGATACACGCCGCTAAAGGAGCGCACGCGCTCAAATGCCATCACGGCACGCGCATCCTCCACCACGCAGATCACGCTCTTATCCCTTGCGGGATTGGCGCAAATCGGGCAGACCTCGCGGTCGGTAAGGTTCTCGCAGATCGGGCAACGGTGTATCTTTGCCTTGGCGTCGCCAATGGCGGCAGTAAATGCCGCAATATCCTCATCGCTGTATTCAAGCAGGGAGAGCGCCAAGCGCTGTGCCGACTTTCGCCCAATACCGGGCAGTCTTGCAAATTGCTCCGCGAGAATATCAAGCGCTTCGATTCCCGAGCTCATTAAAACAGCCCCGGCATACCGGGCATGCCGCCAAGCGCACCCGTAATTTTGGACATTTCCGCCGTGTTGGTGTCATCCACACGCTTGATCGCCTCATTTACAGCGGCGATGAGAATGTCGGAAAGCGTTTCAATATCATCGGGATCTACGATCTCGGGGTCGATATCAAGCGAGAGGATCTGCTTTTTACCGCTGATCTTCAGGCTTACGGCGCCGCCGCCCGCAGAAATATCGTACTCGCGGTTGTCAAGGTCCTCCTGCAGGGCTGCCATATCCTCCTGCATTTTTTGTGCTTGCTGCAGCATGGCGCTCATGTTACCGGCGCCACCCATGCCCTTTGGATAATTTGCTCTCATATTTTTGCTCCTTATGTCTTATTCCTGCCCACCTTCAGCGGCAGATAAAATATCGTCTATAATGGTATCGTTTTTGGCACTCGGTGCATCTCCGGTCTCCACCAGCAGCTCGTTGTCGTGCACCTCACGTGCAAGCTCAAGGCAAAGTGCGTGACGCAGTACATCGCGCCCACCGTTTTGCTCCAGCATCATCTCAGCAAAGGCGTTGGGCAGTATCACCACCACGCGCTTTTGCTCGTCAAAATACGCGCGCGCATCGCTAAGAAAAGAGGCAAGCATGGCATTTTCTCGCCGTATGCGCTCAACACAGTTGATAAATCCACGCATACGCGTCAGGATCCTGCCACCATTTGCCGCTTTGGGCACGGCAGGCGTGGGGGTTTGCTTTTTTATGGCAGGCTCGGCCTTGGGCGGTGCCGGGGGCACCTCGCCCACATCCTGCTGCGGTGTGCGCTCCCGTTTTTGTGCGGTGGGCGCTTCTTCCGCTTTCTTTGGCGGTGTGCTTACCGTCAGCGCACCCGTCAGTGCGGCATCCTCCAGCTTTTCTACACGTGACACCAATCCCTCAACCGAGGTATCAAGGCGGGGATCGCACATACGCACCAACGTGAGCTCCGCCACCATGCGTTTGACGGCATTTGCCTTTTGCATGGCAAAAAGCGCATCCTCAAGCAGACGGCAATGCGCCAAAAGCGTGCCCTTGGTAAAGCGTGCGGCAAGCGCCTTCAGCTCCTCCGCCTCGGCATCGGCAAGATCAAGATACCGTGCCGCGCGGTCGGTCGTTTTCATCACCAGCATATCGCGATACACGCCAATCAGATCCTGCCAAAATACCGCAAGATCACGCGAGGCAGAAACCGCCTCGTCGATCGCTTCAAAAATAGCATCGTAATCGGCATTTGCCACGGCACCGACAAGGGAAAGAATGCTCTCCCTGCCTACCGACCCCATCATTTCATCTACCGTTTGGGTGTCGATGTGTCCGCCCCCGCCGGCACAAAGCTCAAGCAGGCTGATCGCGTCACGCATGCCGCCCTGCGCCATGCGCGCAATGCGCTCGGCGGCGACAGGGTCAAGCCCAATTTGCTCTTCCTTTGCAATATAGGAAATACGAGATGCCAAAACACCCAACGCAATGCGGCGGAAATCAAAGCGCTGGCAGCGCGACACAATGGTTGCGGGAAGCTTGTGCAGCTCGGTTGTGGCAAGAATAAAGATCACGTGCGCAGGTGGCTCCTCAAGGGTCTTGAGAAGGGCGTTAAAGGCGCTGGTGGAAAGCATATGCACCTCGTCTACAATGTAAACGCGGTAGCGAAGCTGTGAAGGGGTATACACCACCTCATCGCGGATATCACGGATATTTTCAACGCCGTTGTTGGAGGCGGCGTCCATTTCAAGCACGTCGGTTGCGCTGCCGTTCTCGATCGAAAGGCAGGAGGGGCACTTGCAGCAGGGGCTACCGTTCACGGGTGCCTCGCAGTTTACCGCCTTGGCAAGGATCTTGGCGCAGGTCGTTTTGCCCGTGCCACGAGAGCCGCAAAACAAATAGGCGTGGCTGGGTGCGCCGTTCTTGATCTCATAGCGCAAAACCGATGTAATATGCTCTTGCCCACAAACGTCGTCAAAGGTTTTGGGGCGCCATTTGCGATATAAAGCCTGATGCATCTTTACCACTCCTTTTTTGATTGCCGCAAAACGGCTAAACGTTAAGCCGCAAAATAAGACCATACACCTAAAGATCGAACGTCACCTTTGCGCGGCACTCGCACCTCTTGCTCGGAGCAGGCACCCTCGCGGCACATCGGGAAAACTGTTTAATGCTGCTTGGTTCCCCACCTGACATGGTTCACAGCCTCCGATTGCGCAAGACCCACTCGTCACCACAAAAGAATACGCGCCGGACCGCATTGCTTCGGTCCTCAAAAAAGGGATCTACCCCTGCATATAGCGGATTTCAGGTACAGGGCCCCGCTACTCCCCCGGCTGGTATGGCCTTATTTTACGGCTTACTATAGTATTATACCAAATAACCGCTTCTTTTGCAAGAGAAATTTGCGGTTTTTCAAAAAAATCAAGTTCTTTTCTCCATTAGCGCCTCTCACTGCACATATCACTTGTTTTTCGCCTGCTCAAACGCCGGTTGCACTGCTAAATTTAAAATTTTTACACCTTTCCTCATCGCCCTTTTCATCCACTTGTAGCAATTAGAAACTTCGGTTTCCACATAAACGATCGCATATTGAGAATTTTTAATAAGCCAATCGTTTCTTTTATATATTGCAAATCTGGGTGGCGTTGTTTCAAGCCCTTCAGGAAACAGCGTTACTTCCCCGTTATCCGACAATGTAGTTTCTCCCATCGCAGAAAGTACGATGTAATGCCTTACATCACTCCTCGCGTTTGTGATCTCACACAAAACACACTGCGCCAAATAGTCAAAATTTCCGTTGTTTCCTACATAAAAGGTTTTTACTCCATATTCCTCTATCAGTTTTAAAATCGATGTTTTCAAAGGCATACGCAAACCGGAAGATGCGGTTCTATACCCAAAAAGGCAACAATTCATATTACCCTCCTTTGTGGGATATATCGCAATTATAGCACAAAAGTTTCAATTTTGCGATATATCCCACACGATATGTCGCAAATTTGGTTAAAATTACGATATATTCAACAACTTTTACCTATTAAGGAGGGGGCGTATGAACACAAAAGAAGCCGTGGCGGCAAGAATTGTGGAGCTTTGCCGCGAGAAAAATATCGCGATAAATGCACTTGCCAATCTTTCAGGTGTTTCTCCTTCAACTGTATACAGCATGCTAAACGAAAAAAGCCAAAACCCCGGCATCGTTTCCCTGAAAAAGCTTTGTGACGGTTTTGATATCACCCTGCGTGAATTTTTCAACAGCCCCATATTTGACGACATTGAGCAAGAAATAAAATAATGCCAAAGAGCTCCCCAATAGGGACGTACCCTAAAGGACAGTTTTCAAAAATGCGGTATATCTCGAAAGAGGTATGCCGTATTTTGCTTTTGTGGACACAAATGCAGTGCTTGTCAGGAAAATTGACAAGTTATAGGTGAACATAAAAAAGGCTCCCTTGTGTAAAGGGAGCTGTCAGCGAAGCTGACTGAGGGATTGTTCTACGAGGTGATCAATATATTCGCAAACACCACGAAAATTTTTATGTATTTCCGTATTAGGTATCCTAATAACTGTCAATCCATATTCTTCAAGAAAAGCAGTTCTTTCTTCATCATATTGCTTTCCTTCTTCGGTATAATGCCCCGAGCCGTCAAGCTCTATGACGA
>JAFVTV010000029.1 GCA_017502975.1 Clostridia bacterium
GCCAGGATCAAACTCTCGAAATCATAGTATCTTAAGCTCCGGCGAAGGAGCATAAAATCAATTCCGAGCTTGATTGCTCATACTTTTACTTTTAAAGAGTATTTTTCTCTTTCAGAATTGTCGAGATATTTTCGCACTTGCTGTGCTTCATACTATCTCTCGTTGTTCAATTTTCAAAGACCATTCGCCTCCGCCTTTTTTCGCGGCGACCTGCACATTATAACACAAGGGATATGGGCTTGTCAACCCCTTTTTTTAATTTTTTTAAAAATTTTTTTCGACACCTAAATATAGTGTATTTGCATCCCAAAATTAGCAAATAAAGGGGCTGAGGCAAGCCGCTTTTTGGCGGTTTGCACAATGCCTTGCCGCGGTTATAGCCCCAGCAGCGTGGCAAGCCCGGTGTAATCAAAAAGGCAACCCGCTAAAGCACCTATGCCAAGCAGTACCGCTGCCAAGCAAATATTTTGGCGGATGCTCTTATTGGTACGGAACAGCACCAAAAGACCTACGCCCGCACCCGTCAAGAGCCCCGCGAGCATCGCTCCCGCCGAAAGCACACCGCGCGCATACAGCGTTGCTATTGCAACCGATGCCGCACAGTTGGGAATAAGCCCAACCAGCGCCGCCGCAGCCTGCCCCAACACAGGCACCCCGTGAAGCAGGGCGGCAAGCTGCTCGGCACTGACAAAATGCAGCACAGTGCCAAGCGCTATATTTATAATTAAAATGAAGGAAAAAATATGCAGGGTATGGTGCAGTGCCGAGCGTAAAATGCCGCGCTCACAATGGCAGCCCTCCTCATGACACAGATCCGCCACATGCAACTCTGTTTTTTGGCGGAACAAAAGGTCTGCCAAAAACCCTGCCGCAAGTGCGATCACCAGTTTTACGGCAAGGACAGTGAGCACCGTGCGCGGCGAGAGCCCCTCGCCAAGAAAGACCGCGATCATCTCATCAGATGTGGCAAGAAACACGGCAAGGAGCGTGCCGACCGTGACCACGCGCCCCGAGAACAGCCCTGCCGCCACAGCGGAAAAGCCGCATTGCGGCAGCAGTCCCAAGGCACCGCCAATGGCGGGGCCGGCGCGCCCCGCACGCGCAACGGCGCGCTCCACGCGCTCCCCTGCTCTATGCTCAAGCCATTCCATTAAAAGATAGGTAAAAAACAAAAACGGCAAAATTTTAAGCGCATCCAGCGCGGCGTGCAGCAGGATATGCCACGCCTCATGTAAAAATTCAAGCATTATTTTACACCTCCAGCACACGCAAGACAGGTTCCGTACAGCACAGAGCGCCCGCTATCCACCAAAAAGCCGTGCGTTTTCAATAAACTCTCAGAAATTTCGGCACTGCAACCGCACTTAAGATGCGAAACCTTGCCGCAGGAAAGGCACTGCAAATGGAAATGCCCGCCGCAATCGGCATGCTCACCCACAAATTGATATACACTTCCCCCGCCCTCGGCTTGATACTTGCGCACCGTACCGTCTGCGGCAAGATCGCTGAGCATACGGTACACCGAGCTGCGCCCCGGGGCGTGCTCCATGGCGGTCACGCCACGATAGATCTCATCTGCCGTTTGCGGCGTTTCAGCCGTTTCTCTTTTTAAATAGGCAAGCAGCGCCGTGCGCCCTGCCGTTTGATACTGCTTTTTTCCGTTTTCCATATTCGCTCCAATTTGAGAACAGTTCTCATATTGTATCACATTGCCGAGAACTTGTCAATAGTGGGGCGCGTATTTGCAATAATTTCTTGACAAACGCCCCCGCAAAATGCTACAATATTATATAACACCTTACAAGGAGGCTTACCATGTCCCGCCCTCTTTTTATCGTATTTGAAGGCATTGACGGCAGCGGCAAAAGCACGCAATTGAAATTGCTTTGTCAGCGCCTTGCCGCCTCTGGCAGAAAGCCCTTCGCGACAGCAGAACCCACCGACAGCGCCACGGGTAAAATGCTGCGCGCCGCGCTTTCGGGCAACGACCCGCGTACCGCGGCAGAGATGGCTGCGCTTTTTACCCTTGACCGCATCCATCACAACCAATGCGAAAACGGTATTGAAAAAAGCCTTGCGGCAGGCTTTGATGTCATCAGCGACCGCTATTACTACTCCTCCCTTGCCTATCAGGGGAGCCTGACAGATTACGAATGGGTGCGCCACATGAACTGCGACTGCCCCGAGATCCGTCACCCCGATCTTTGCATCTTCCTTGACATGTCGCCCAAGGCGGCACTGGCACGCATCGGCAGCCGAGGAGAGGCAACTGAGATCTACGAGGAGGAGGAAACGCTTACGCTATTCCGCGCGACCTTTATGCGCGTGTTCCATTCTCTTACCGACAACGTCGCGATCATTGATGCCGAGGGCAGCCCCGAGGAAGTGAGCGAGCGTGTGTGGGAGGCAGTCAAAACACTGCTGTGATCTTGACCCATGTTAAAACTACAGTGAAAGGACATATATTATGAAAATTCCGGTTAAAATCTTACTTTCCCGCGGTATGGAGGCTCCGACCTATGCAACCGAAGGCTCTGCAGCCGTTGACCTGCGCGCCGCGCTCCCCGAAAACGAGCCCATTACCATTGCGCCCGGCTCGCGTGCGCTGATCCCCACGGGCATTGCCATTGCGCCCGAAAGCCATGATGTAGTGGCAATTCTTGCCGCACGCAGCGGGCTTGCCATCAAAAAGGGCATCCGCCTGTCAAACGGCATCGGCGTGATCGATGCGGACTATCGCGGCGAGATCTGCGTGGGACTGCACAACACGGGCACCGAGCCCTTTGAGGTAAATCGCGGCGACCGCATTGCGCAAATGATGTTTATGCCTGTACTCTGTGCCGACTTTATCGTAAGCGAAACGCTGGATGAAACCGCAAGGGGTGCCGGCGGATTTGGCTCAACGGGTGTAAAATAATGCGCATCGTTCTTGCCTCAAAATCCCCCCGCAGGCGTGAGATCCTTTCGATGCTCGGCATCAACTTTGAGGTGATCACCGCCGACACCGATGAAAGCTCCACCATAAAAGACCCCGCGGCTCTCGTTGAGGAGCTGGCAATACGAAAGGGACGCGCGGTAAAAGCGCTTTTGCAGGCACAGGGCGAGTGGAACGAAAACACCCTCATCATCGCCTCGGACACCGTGGTTGCAACAGGCAACGATATTCTCGGCAAGCCCGAGGGGGAGGAGGATGCCGCGCGTATGCTCCGCCTGCTCTCGGATAGCACACACCACGTGATCAGCGGCATTGCCCTGCTGTTGGGCAAGCGCGAGATCACCGACCACGACAAGACCGCCGTGCATTTTGCCAAGATGACCGAGGCGGATATCCTTTGGTATGCAAAAAGCGGCGAGCCGCTTGATAAAGCGGGCGCATATGCCGTGCAAGGGCTTGCTTCTCTGTTTATCAAAGGCCTTACGGGCGACTACTTTAATGTAGTGGGCTTACCCGTTTATCGCCTAAACCTTCTTGTAAAGCAATTTACGGAAAAATCGCTCACAGAGCTATAAAAAAAGAACCGCGAGCCATGCTCGCGGTTCTTTTTATTTTTGTTATTTGTCTGCGATCAAGCGTGCGGGCTTATCTGCCGATTTTCTCATAATACGGCAATATTCCTCAAGCCCAAGACCGCGCCCCTTAGTCCACGCGCGCTCGGCAAAGGCAGGCATGCATTCAAGGAGCCTGGAAATGAGCTGCTCGTACTCCATGCTCCACGCGCACAGCGCCGTGCCGAGCAGCTTTTCGGTCGGTTCAATGTACAAGGGGTTTTGCCCGGTCGGCACCGTAAGTGCCCAGTGCTGCCAATTGTGCATATCCCAATCCAGGATATCCTCATAGCTGTAATGATCGTAATGCGGAATGTAACGCGTGACAAGGTACAGTGGCTTCCATGCGGCGTTGACGATCGAGTATCCCATCTCAAGATAATCGGTCGCGAGCCCACGGACACCCGACCACGCGATGACAATGGTTTCCTTGGGGATAAAGTGCATCGAGTCCTTGGCAACGCCCTCCCAAACGATGGGTGTTTTGCCGAGCGAAAGCACGTAATTTGCAACACGTCCGACAAATTCGCCGTAAAGGTCCTCCACACTGGCAAGCCTGTGCTCCGCCATATACTTGCGGCAGGTGGCACAAAGCTCCCACGTTTCAAACGGCGCTTCATCGCCGCCAATGTGAATATAAGGGCTGTTCGGAAACATCTCAACGATCTCGCCGATCAGGGTCTTTACCGCCTCAAAGGTCTTTTCATACCCGACGCAAACGACGCCGTGTGCGCTGAATTTGCTACCCGTGGCAGCAACCGGCACAGTGCGTGCCTCATCCACGTAATTGCCAAAGATCTCGGGGTATGCCTCGGTAAGGATCCGCGCGTGCCCCGGGCCCTCAAGCTCGGGCACAAGCACCACGCCGCGCGAAGCGGCATACTCATTCAGTACCTTGATCTCCTTAAAGGTATAATGCTTACCCGGCTTGCAAAGCTTTGGGAACGCCTTTGAGGGCATGGTGTAAAGATCGGCATCGGCAAGGTGCAAATGCAAGTATTTGAGCTTATAATAAAAGCAAAGATCCACATATTTGAGCATCTTTTTAAAGGGGTGGAAAATGCGACCCGTAGCGATCATAAAGGAGCGATAATCCTTATCGGGCTTATCCTCAATAAGCACGCTTTGCACCGAAAGCACGTCGTTTTTCTTGTCAAGAAGCTGCAGCGCCGTGGCAAGTCCGTAAAGCGCGCCCTCACGTGCAGATGCACGGATCACGATCCCCTCGCGGCTATCGAGCGTATAGGCATCCTCGTTAAGAGCAGGATCGAGCACAATCGAAATGCCGCCCTGCCCTCCGCGCACCATATCGATCTCATAAATTCTTGAGATGCTGTCGCAAAATGTATTCACAGCATCCTGCCAATCCGCAACGGCGGTATAAGCCACGTGTGAAATGGCGTGATAGTCTTCATTTATTACCGTTTGTTTTTTCGGGGTGGGAATCAAATTAAGCATAACTGCCTCCCATACTCTTTACTTTATTTTCCATTACAGAATAGCACAAAATCCCGCGAATTTCCACTCTTTTTTTGTCAATGGAACTATTTGTTCTGCATTTTTTGCGTTATAAGAAAAAGGTGCAACCACTTTTTTGTGACTGCACCTTTTGGTATTATTTGAGATTTGCAAAAATGCGAATGGCACGCTTTACATCTTCCTTCATTGCCTTCATTGCCGCAAACTCTACATCGTGCAGATATTTGCTGTTGCCTGCCTCGATCTCGGCCTTTGCCGCCTCGTAGCCTGCCTTTGACATGTAGGAATAGTAGTTGATCTTGCGAATGCCGCCCGCGATCGCTTTTTTAAAGCCCTCCTCGGACACGCCGCTGCCGCCGTGCATCACAAGGGGCAAGCCCGTTGCCGCCTTAACGTTTTTCACCACGTCAAAGTCAAGCGCGGGCTGCGCGGTATAAAAGCCGTGTGCCGTGCCAAAGGCAATGGCAAGTGCATCCACACCCGTTTCGCGGCAAAATGCCTCTGCTTCCTTCGGGTCGGTGTAGAAATCCTCAGCCTTCATTTCGGTGTTGACCTCAGCAGTGCTGCCTGCCTCACCCGTAACGAGTCTGCCAAGCTCCGCCTCAACCGACACGCCCATGGCATGCGCCATTTCGGTCACCTGCTTGGTCAGTGCCAAATTCTTCTCATAAGGCAGTGCCGATGCATCGATCATGACCGAGGTAAAGCCAATGCGAAGCGCACGCCAGATCATTTCCATGCTCTCGCCATGATCAAGATGCACGCATACGGGCACCTTGGCATTTTTTGCCGCCGCGATCATCGCGGGACCCACGATAGAAATATCGTTATAAACGTTATGCACCTCGGCGTGCGCGATGATAACGGGTTGGTTCAATTCCTCCGCCGCCGCGATCACTGCCTGCAGGCTGTCAAAGCCCGTGGCGTTAAACATACCGATCGCAATATTATCACGCTCAGCGATCTCCAAAATTTCCTTTAAATTTACTAGCATATGTTCACCTACTGAATTTTCTGATATTTTTAAGCAACTCGTCCGCCTCCAAAATGCCGCTTGTGGCATCTGCGGCGGTCAGCGACGCCACGGCTGCCGCCTCGGCAAGCGTGAGGATCTCAAGGGGTGCGCTCCCGCGCGAAATGGCAACCAATGCGCCTGAGCAAAAGGCATCTCCCGCGCCCGTTTTACCCTTGACGTATCCTTTCGGGAGCTTACAGGAGGGCAGACGCACCACGCCCTCTCGCGTAGCACACAGCCCAAGCGAGGGCTGGTGGATGATGACGCGCTCCCGAACGCCCATGTCAAGGAGTTTTTTTGCAATAGCATCAAGATTTTCATCGGTGGGTGCAAGCCCCGCAAGCTTCCCCGCCTCAAGCTCATTGATGATAAGGTTATCCACGTAAGGCAGGCAGGGCAGCACCACGGTATAGCGGTCGCTGTTTTCACTGACGAGGTCGATCGACGTTTTCATGCCGCGCGCCTTGGCTTCCTTCAAAATGGCAAGCCCGTCGCCCGCATCCACCTTGTCAAGCAGCAAAAAGTACCCAAGGTGCAGCATTTCGCACGTCAGGCGATCCCACGGAATATCCTGATAGCCAAAGGTTGCGCAAGCCCCGGGATAGGTAAAGAAGGTGCGCTGACCGCCCACAACGCTCATCACGTCGGTAAAGCTGGTGCGCTCGGTATCACTGACCGTCACGGCAGACACGTCAACGCCCGCCTCCCGCATCACGCGAAGGGCGTGCTTGCCCGCATCATCATTGCCCACCTTGCCAACAGCAAAAACGGGGAGCGTGGGGGCGATCTTTTTGAGGCCAATGCCGTTGTTCGGCACAAGCCCACCGCAAGCAAGCGAGACCGAACGGATCTTCGTGAGCTCCCCCTCGGCGGGATAAGCGGATATTTCGTAAAGATTATCAACGAGCAGCGTGCCGACAACGGCAATTCCCTCTCGCCCACTCATATCAGTTACACTCGGCAACCAGCGGACCTGCCAGCTCGTTCATGAAGAAGAGCTTGCCTGCAAGCGTGGGAATGTAGGAAGAAGTGATCCAAGGGGTCTTGCCGTAGCGCAGCGTCATCCACAGCGACATGCCTTGCCACTGCATACCGCGACCAAGGATGCCGTCAGCGCCACCGATGGCATAGTCTGCCTGCAGGAAGAGCCCTGGGCCAATGGTGTTGGCGCGGCAGGGCACCAGCGTGGTGCGCGACTTAAAGCTGGTCAGCGCGTTTTGCTCAACGGTCAGGGGATGGATCTTTGCACCGATGCGGTAGGGTGCCTTTTCCCACTCTGCCGCGCTCTCATAGTCAGCGGCAAAGGTGGGCTCCCAGAAGGCGATGTGGCACATTCTGCCGATACCGTAAACCAGCACGAGCTTTGCGCCCTCTCTCTTCAGCTTTGCGATCTTCTCAGGGTAAGTGGGCAGGTTCTCTTTGGTAGCAAAATTGCGCTGATCCTTGGGAACGGTCAGGTCGCCGAGGGGGTTAAAGAGCGCCTGCTCCATAGCGTATTGGAAGGCACCTGCATTGTCGGGGGCGAGGGTGTTGCCGTCGGCGTCAGCCCACTCATCCATATTAAAGGTGTATACGTGGTCGCATTTTACCTTCCATTCGGTGAGGAAGTAAACTACCCACTTGTACATGCCCATAGGGCCTACGGGCAGGATCATGGCAAGCTTTTCGCCGCGCTCCTTTGCAAGGCGGATCTGCATTGCCATCTCGTGACCCATGTAGGTCTCAAACTCGGCAAGGCTCTCGCACTTGATGGGCGTGAAATCCTTGTTCCAGTGTGCCTGGCGCTCGGTAATTTTTTCGGGGGCATCGATGCACGCATCGATCTTATCGAAATCCCAGCCTGCGGGATAGAAGCCCTCAAGGGCGGAGCCCTTCACAGTAGACATAAAATTCATAACAGTTCTCCTTTTCGTTTTGTATTTAACAGTTCGCTTATTACGGCAAATAGCGCTTGGTCGTGCCCTTGAGGTACACGTGGCACTGTCTGAAGCCCTCGGCGTAATCGGCGCCGCACTGGTAGCCGCGGTAGCGGCTGCAGGTCCTTACCATATCGGGGAAGTCGATGCCGTCGTGATCACGCATCCAAACGATCTGCGATTCGTGGCAATTGAGCATCTCGATCTTTTTGTCAATGTAGGGCGTTACATCCACGTACTCGGTGGGGTTGAACTCCACACCTGCAAGAGTATCCATGTAGTAGATCGGCACCATTTTGGCAGCCCCCTCTGTCTTAACGTGGTAGTTCGGCAGGGTTGCCGTGAACGCCGCGTCAAACACCAGACGGGAAACCGCTGTGTGGTCGGGCATATAGTCGTCGGGGTTGTGCGTGATGATAAAGTCGGGGTCTACGCGCTTAATGACGTCAACCACCTTGTCGCGCGCTTCCTTGTTGTTGTCGTAGATCTCAAGGTCATCAAAGCCGCCCCAAAAGACCTCGTCAATGCCGCCAAGCGCGCCCGCGCGCTTCGCCTCGTTCGCGCGCATCACTCTTAATTCATCGGGCGGAATGATCACGTGCCCAAGGTTGCCCGAGCAAAGGTGGCAGACCACCACGCGGTCACCGCGCTCCTTGCATTTCAGCAGCGTGCCCGCACAGGCGATCTCCACGTCATCGGGGTGGCAGGAAATAACCAAAACCGTATACATATGTGCTGTACCTCCTTTAAATTTATGTAAATTTTCTATATCATCTTCATTTTATCACGCTTCCTCTTGCATTGGAATATAAAATCGGCTATAATATTTATAAATTTAGCCAAGAGGTATCTGTGTAATGAACGATTTTATAAAACACCGCTTTGATAAAGTGATCAACATAGAAAAGCTGATCACGGTTTTTTACATGGAATTTTCCAAGGACTTTGTCAATGACGGCGAGCAGCACGATTTTTGGGAAATGGTATATATCGACCGCGGTGAGGCGCTCTGCACCGGCGGCAAGCGTAAATTTGTGCTGAAAAGCGGAGAGCTTACCTTTCATAAGCCCAACGAGTTTCATGCCATTCGTGCCGCGGGCGACACCGCGCCAAACGTTTCGATCATCACCTTTGAGTGTAAAAGCCGCGCCATGCGCTACTTTGAGGGCAAGATCTTCCCCCTCGGGGGGGAGGAAAAGGCGCTCATTTCCATGCTCTTTCGCGAAGGCATCTCGACCTACACGCTGGTCGATCCCAAAAACCCCTTGCTCCAGCAAATGCAACGGCTCGAGGATGCCCCCTTTGGCAGCAGCCAAATGACCAAGAACCTGCTTGAGATCTTCCTGATACGTCTGCACCGCAAGGAAGGGGCGTTTGCCAAAAAAAGCCGTTACCATTACAAGGTCAATGGCATTGATATCCCCTTTCCTGTCAAGGAGATCCTCGATCTGCTCCAAAAAAATGTATACGGCTCTCTTTCGGTTGCCGATATCGCCAGACACCTTGGCAAGAGCGAGAGCACGGTAAAAAATCTGTTTTCACTTTACCAAAGTGGGGGCATCATGCATTACTACAATTTTCTCAAAATTGAGGAGGCAAAGCGCCTGATCCGCGAGGGCAACTGTAACTTTGGGCAGATCGCCACGCTTTTGCAGTTTGATACGCCCCAGTATTTTTCCATGTGCTTCAAGCGCTTTGTGCACATGTCCCCACAGGAATATAAAAAATCGATTTTGCAATAAAAAAAATGGGTGCAACATAAGATTTCCTATTGACAAACCGAGCACTTGTGCTTATAATAAAATTGTGAAAAAAGGTCGTATTTTCGTGCGGCTTGGGCGAAAAGGAGATAAAGAAAATGAAGAAACTGTATCAGGGCAAGACCAAGGACGTTTACCAGCTTGAAAATGGCAACGTAATGCTGAAATTCAAGGACGACTGCACCGGCAAGGACGGTGTGTTTGATCCCGGTGAAAACAGCGTAGGTCTTACCATCGAGGGCATTGGCAAGGCAAATCTCGAAACCTCGGTTTACTATTTTGAAATGCTCAAAAAGGCTGGAATCAAGACCCACTATGTGAGCGCTGATATCGACAACGCTACCATGGAGGTGCTCCCTGCCGAGTGCTTTGGTAAGGCACAGGGCGGCGGCGGCCTTGAGGTCATTTGCCGTCTGGTAGCTACGGGCAGCTTTGTGCGTCGCTACGGCGAGTACATCAAAAACGGCACCCGTCTTGAGGGCGGCTACGTTGAATGCACCTTTAAGAACGACGAAAAGGGCGACCCGCTGGTAACAGGCGAGGGACTTGTGGCACTTGGTGTTATGACTGCAGAGCAGTTTGAGAGCCTGAAGGCACAGACCCTGAAGATCACCAAGATCGTTGCCGACGACCTTAAGACCATCGGCCTTGACCTGTGGGATATCAAATTTGAGTTTGGCTACAACAACGGCGAGGTGGTGCTCATTGACGAGATCGCTTCGGGCAACATGCGCGTATACCAGGGCGACAAGATCGTTGACCCCGTAGAGCTTACCAAGCTTATCCTCAACAGATAATCATGCTACAATTACAGCGCTTGGCGAAAATCGCCAAGCGCTTTTTCTATGCAAGCACCAAAACGGGCTGTCAAGGTGCCAGCCCCTACACCCCGCGCGTTGTGTGTATCAAGCACGCCGACATATATTGACAACGGGGGCAAATGCGTGCTACAATAATAAAAAATCAAGGGGCGCGCATATGAAAAGGATTTTAGCTTTTGTTTTACTTCTCTCGCTGTGCTGTCTTGCCGCGGCAGGCTGTGATAAGGAAAAAAATGAAAATACAGATGAAAAGCCGGACGGCAGCTTTGAAATGACCGCCACCGTCATGGAGCTTGGCGAAAAGATCCTTGTCAACGTCACCGCCTCGGAGTATGCCGAGGGGCAATATCTCGTGAACGTTGCCGACACCGTTGAGACCCTAAATGCCGAGGGCGAGAAGATAAAAAGAGCCGACCTTGCCGTTGGCGATACCGTAAAAATTTGGTACACGGGGCAGGTCACGATGAGCATACCGCCGCAAATTATTGCACTGAAAATTCAAAAGCAGTAAAAGGAACGCCTGTATGAACACCGAACCCAAAATTTTTGCAAACTCAAAATGCTTTAGATTGGCCGAAAGCCCCATGTGGCACACGCGGCAGCAAGCGCTGTATTGGCGCGGCTACAACGGAGAGATCTACCGCAAGCGCACGCCCGAAAATCCCGATGACTTTGAATGCTTTCAGCTTGATATTGGCAAGATCGGGAGCATGGTCTTTACCCCAACCGATGAAATTTTACTGTTTGCCGAGGGCGCGAGAGTCTGGCGCTGGGTGCCCTACGGGGAGCCCGTGCTGCTCTTTGATTTTAAGGGGAACATCTTTAACGACGTGCTTTGCGATAGCCGCGGAAGAATTTACTGCGGCATGCTTGCCCCCAATTTCTTTGACCGACCAAACCGCGGTAAGCACGGCTCGTTTTGGTGCTTGCAAAACGGCAAGATGACCTGCCTTGACCGTGACATCTCGCCAACGCCAAACGGCATTCGCCTCTCCCCCACAAACGATAAGCTCTATTTTGCCGTGACCGATGATAGCACCGTTTACCGTTACGATTACGATGTGGAAACGGGCGCACTTTCCAATAAAGCTGTTTTTGCCAACGATTGCCGCCCCGACGGCATGGCAATAGACGCTGCGGGCAACCTGTGGGTTGCCGATTGCCGCCCCGACGGGGGTGTTGTCTGCTACGATCCGCTGGGAACCGTTATCCGCCGCGTGCACGTGCCCGCAAACCGCACCATGAGCGTTGCCTTTGGCGGTGCTGACGGCAAAACGGTGTTTGTCACCACGGGGTGCGCCAGCACAGGGCAGGTAGGCTTTGACGGCGGTGTGTTTGCCTTTCGCACCGACATCCCCGGCGCCGCCGAATACCTCTTTCCCCTCTCTTAACAAAATCGTTGCCATTCCATGCCGTAAGAAGAGAAAAGTCGCTCTTCTTACGGCTACTTTTATTTGCAAAAACCGTAGATTTTTGTCCCAAATTCTTGAGGCCTGCAACCCGCACGCGCAAAACGCAAAAAAAATCGTATAAAAACCTCTTCTCAGCCCTTGGAATTCACACTTTGTTCATCTTTGTTTGCTACAATATTTTACATAAACGACATTTCTCTCAAGGAGTGTATACATATGTCATTAACCTACATTATTAACGGAAGGATCGTACTGCCCGATGCCGTTGTAGAGGGCAAGGCGCTGGCGTTTGACACGCAAAGCGGCACCATCCACGGCATTGTCGATGCCTATCCCGCAGGCGCTGACGTGATCGATGCTGCGGGCTGCTATGTAGCCCCCGGGCTTGTGGATATCCACATTCACGGCTACCTCGGTGAGGATACCTGTGACGCAAAGCCCGAAGGGATCCGCAAAATGGCAGAGGGTGTTGCCAAAAACGGGGTCACCTCCTTCCTCCCCACCACCATGACCGTGGCGAAGCAGGAGATCGTAGCCGCCCTTGATGCTGTACGCAGCGTAAAGGAAGAAAGTGGCAGCTGGCAGGGTGCCGAGATCCTTGGCGTGCATGCCGAGGGTCCCTTTATCAATCCTTCTAAGAAGGGCGCGCAGGCAGAGGAAAATATCCTTGTGCCCGATGCCGACTTCATTCTTGAAAATGCCGATATCATCAAATCCGTGACGCTTGCCCCCGAAATGGATAAGGATCATGCCGCCATCAAGGCGCTCGCCAAGGATGGGCGCGTGCTGGTTTCCATGGGCCACACCGATGCCACGTTTGATGAGGCAATGTCTGCCACCCGTGACGGCGTTTCGCATGCCACCCACCTTTTCAACGCCATGTCAGCCCTTGCACACCGCAATCCCGGTGTTGTAGGTGCCGCACTCGCGGCGGATCATGTATCGGTTGAGGTCATTGCCGATACCTTCCACATCAACCCCGGCCTTTACAGCATCATTGCCAAGGCAAAGGGCGACAAAATGGTGCTGATCACCGACTGCACGCGTGCAGGCGGCATGCCCGACGGCGAGTACGATCTTGGCGGTCAGCCCATCTTCCTCAAGGGTATTGAGTGCCGCCTTGCCGACGGCACGATCGCAGGCAGCGTCCTAAAGCTCAACAGCGCCGTGAAGAACGTGCTCAATCACACCGCACTGCCCGTGCACGAGGTCTTTAACATGGCTTCTCTGAACCCCGCCACGGCAATCGGTTGCGCCGATCGCATCGGCTCGCTTGAGGCAGGCAAGGATGCCGACATTATCATTGCAGATGAAAACATTACTGTTCTTAGAACCATCAAGAAAGGAAAAACGATCTATGAAGCTTAAAGTAAATGCACCCCTTGACCCCGGCTTTATGCCGATGTCCCTTGTTTTCCGCGATTTTGAGGCCGCTGTAAAGGCTGAGGGTGGCGAAAAACTGACCCTCGCCCTTGAAAGAAACGACGGTCTTACCTCCACCTTTACCCTTGACGTGTTCAAGGACGGTCGGGACACGATGAGGAGAACCACGCATTTGTAGAAAGAATTGTAAAGACCCTGCTTTGGACGCGCGGCGGCTATAAGCTGATCATCGCAGGCTCCAAGGTCATTGCGGATAAATTAAAGGCTGATTTCTCCGAGGGCGGCGCACGCGACTTTGACCGCGTGTTTATGTCCGAGGTCTATGAGGCACCCTTTGAGGTGTTGCACGTTCCCTTTGAGAAGGCACCCAAGGAAAACGAGAATGCCGCACCCGTTGGCCGTCACCTTGACGGCTGCCGCATCGGCTTTGACGCAGGCGGCTCTGACCGTAAGGTCAGCTCGGTCGTAGAGGGCGAGGCAACCTATTCTGAAGAGGTTGTTTGGTTCCCCAAGCTGCAAAACGATCCGCAGTATCACTACGACGGCATCATGGACGCCATGAAGACCGCGGCATCCAAGATGCCCCGCGTTGACGCCATCGGTGTTTCGACCGCAGGCATTGTCATCAACAACCGCATCATGACCTCTTCCCTGTTCCTTAAGGTAAAGAACGAGAACCCCGAGGCATTTGAGAAGGTTGCAAAGAACATTTATCTTGATATCGCCAAGACCTTTGGCGAGAACGTACCCGTTGAGGTTGCAAACGACGGTGACGTAACCGCACTTGCAGGCGCTATGAACCTTGGCGACACCAACGTGCTTGGCGTTGCTATGGGTACGAGTGAGGCTGGCGGCTATGTTGACGGCAACGGCAACATCACGGGCTGGCTCAACGAGCTTGCCTTTGTTCCCGTAGACTTCAACAAGGAAGCTATGCTTGACGAGTGGTCGGGCGATTACGGCTGTGGCGTCAAATATTTCTCGCAGGATTCCGTGATCAAGCTTGCACCCGCAGCAGGCATTGCGCTTGACGAGAGCGCATCCCCCGCAGAGAAGCTGAAGGTCGTACAAAAGCTGATGCTTGAGGGCGACGAGCGTGCCGTTAAAATTTATGAAACGATCGGTGCATACTTTGGCTATGCCGTTGCTTACTATGCACTCTTCTACGATATCAAGCACGTGCTCCTGATGGGTCGCGTATCCTCGGGCGAGGGCGGTAACATCCTTTATAAGAACGCGGAAAAGGTTCTTGCCGAGGAGTTCCCCGAGCTCGCCAAGAAGATCACCATTCACCTGCCCGACGAGAGCAGCCGCCGTGTCGGTCAGTCGATCGCCGCAGCAAGCCTGCCGATGATCAAATAATAACCTTACATCACAAGGGGCGCTCTGCCATGGCAGAGTGCCCCTTTTCTAAATTTTTACGGCACTGTTGAAAAAATTCCCCCTTTGTGCTATACTAAAGACAATTACAAATCTTCGATACACCTTTATGAGGAGTAAATATGAAAGCAAAACAAAAGCTTGCGCCTTCCTCTACCCAGATCATTTTGTTAAGCTTCCTTGTCACCATATTGATCGGAAGCCTGCTGCTCTTTTTGCCCATCAGCGCAAAAAGCGGCACAAGCGTTTCGTATATCGATGCGCTCTTTACCGCCACCACCGCTACCTGCGTTACGGGGCTTGTTACGGTACCCACCGCTACCACATGGAGCGTTTTTGGGCAGATCGTAATTCTTTTACTGATACAGATCGGCGGCCTTGGCACCATTACCGTTCTCTCGGGCATTGTGATTGCGCTGCACCGTAAAATGAAGCTAAAGGATCATCAGCTTATCAGCGATGCGCTGAACATAAGCTCGCTTTCCGGGCTTGCAGATCTCGTGAAAAAGGTGATCCTGGGCACGCTTTTGATCGAAGGCGTGGGTGCGCTGCTCTATCTGCCCGTGTTCCTGCCCGAGTTTGGCGCGCGTGGCATTTGGATCTCAGTGTTTACCGCGATCTCGGCATTTTGCAATGCGGGCATTGACATCATTGGCGAGGTCAGCCTTTGCCGGTATGCCTGCAATCCCCTCATCAACGGCGTAACAAGCGCGCTCATCGTGCTTGGCGGTATCGGCTATATCGTGTGGTGGGATCTTTTGCGCGTGTTAAAGGGCTTTCGCGCGCAAGGCATAAAATGCCTGCACAAATTGACACTGCACAGTAAGATCGTGCTGCTTGCCACAGCCGTGCTGATTTTTGGCGGTGCCGTTTGTATCTTTATATTTGAATATCAAAATCCGCTTACCATAGGCAGCTATTCCCTGTTTGATAAAATACAGGCGTCACTCTTTCAGTCTATCACAACAAGAACCGCCGGGTTTGCTACGGTCCCGCAGGAGAATCTTACCTCGGCCAGTGCTATTTTTTGCTTGCTCCTCATGTTCATCGGCGGCTCGCCCGTAGGCACGGCAGGCGGTGTAAAAACAGTAACAGTCGTTGTGCTTGCCGCAACCGCGTTCTCGGTGATCCGCAACAAAAACGAATCCTCGCTCTTTCAAAGAACCCTTTCGCGCGAGGCCGTGCGCAAGGCGATCGCTGTGGTTGCCACCTCGTTTTCCATTGTGTTCCTATCTACTGTTGTACTCGCAGCAGTCATGCCTGCCCCACCGCTTGATATTATTTACGAAACCGTAAGCGCTACCGCAACAGTAGGACTTACAAGAAATCTTACCCCCTTTTTAAATACCGCGGGTAAGATCGTTATCATTGCTACGATGTATTTTGGTAGGGTTGGTCCT
This sequence comes from Clostridia bacterium, assembly GCA_017502975.1. GTDB lineage: Bacteria > Bacillota > Clostridia > Oscillospirales > CAG-272 > Firm-07. The sequence goes on from JAFVTV010000029.1 coordinate 16,113, forward strand.
ATTTCTCTTGCCATTGCCTTTCAAACCAAAAAGGAAATTACGCAAAATATAAAAGATCCCACAGAAAACGTAACGGTGGGGTAAGGAGTTTACTATGAGCTTTCACAAATCATATGCTGTATTCGGCCTTGGCAGATACGGACTTGCAGTTGCCAAGGAGCTGGTAAATCACGGTGCTGAGGTTTTGGCGGTAGACCACGATCAAACCATTGTCAATTCCGCCATTGCCGACATCCCCTTTTGCAAGTGTGCCGATGTAACAAACGCAGAGGTCATCGATCAGCTTGGCATAGCCAATATCGACGTGGTCATCGTTGCCATGGCAAACAATCTTGAGGCAAGCGTGCTTGCCGTTATGCTCTGCAAGGAAGCGGGCGTTAAGACCGTGATCGCGAAGTGCGCCAATGAAACCAACCGCAAAATTTTAACCAAGGTGGGAGCCGATAAGGTCGTGTTCCCCGAAAGCGAGTCCGGCACAAGACTTGCAAAAAATCTCCTTAGCTCGGGATTTATCGATGTGATCGAGCTTTCTCAAGATGTTTCTCTCATCGATCTTGACGTAAAGCCCGAATGGGTAGGAAAAACGCTCGTAGAGTTGAATTTAAGAAAAAAATATACGATCAATGTCGTTGCCATTCGCAAGGATGACATACTTCAAACCAACGTTGATCCCACCGCAAAGCTCGAAAGCGATATGCGCCTTGTGGTGATCATCAATACCGCAAAGCTGCAAAAGCTGAAATGATTCGTTAAATAAAAATCCCCCCCGCATAAGCCTCGGGCTCCTAAGGACAGTTTAAGAAATATACGTTACCTACCGATAGAAAAAGACAGAGAATGTTTTTGCGTTCTCTGTCTTTTTTTGATAAGTACTGCTTTTGTGTAGACCAATTCACACATTTATGATATAATCTACATACAGGTATAGCGAAACTATACTTCATCTGCCCATATGGGTTCTTCCGCACGTGTTGCAAACATTGTATAATTTATATGTGAGAATATATTTTTGGAGGATAGCATGTCTATAGGTTCAACAATTAAACAATTACGAATTGCAAGAAAAATAACACAGGAGCAACTTGCTTCTAATCTTGGGATCACCTCCAAGGCTGTTTCTCAATGGGAGTGTGACAGAACCTCTCCCGATATTTCTCAAATCCCGGCATTGTGTAATTTCTTTCAAATATCCGCAGATCAGTTATTGAATATTAACTTGCCAAAATCCGAAGAAGAAAAGCAGGAGATTTTACACAGATATTATGAGTTATCGCGAAAAGGACATATAAAGGAGTGCTGGGCAATTTTGCAAGACGGTATTTCGAAATTCCCCAATGATTACTCCATGATGATTCATCTGTCTATCTGCGGAGATAGGCTCTATAAATTCTCTGAGATTACTTATGATGAAAAAGCTTCAATCAGACATCAGTGCGCTAAATACTGTAAAAGAATATTAGATGGATGCACAGATGATTTCATTCGCCATGCTGCCGTATCTAATCTTTGTACTTATTATGCTGAAAAAGGCGAAATACATAAGGCAGAGGAGCTTGCCGGGAAGATGCCTGTTATGGTTATGAGTCAAGACTTTTTGTTTGCGAATATATATAAGGGCACCAAGAAGAACGAA
>JAFVTV010000030.1 GCA_017502975.1 Clostridia bacterium
ATGGCAAATCTCTCGGTCATTGGCTCGCACAAGATCAACGGTGTATCAAAGCTTCACTCCGATATTTTGGTGGACACCGTGTTCAAGGATTTTTACCGCATGTACCCCGATCGCTTTACCAACGTCACAAACGGTATCGCGCATCGCCGCTGGTTGGTCTACTCCAACCCCGAGCTGGCAGGTCTGCTTGATGAGTGTATCGGTCAGGGGTATCGCCACGAGCCTGAGCGTCTTGCCGATTTTCTGAAGTACAGCGACGATGCCGCCGTGCTTGAAAGGCTTGCCGCCATCAAGCACAACAACAAGGTGCGCTTTGCGAAGCATTTGCAGAAAAAGACGGGTATCGTGCTTGACACCAACTCGATCTTCGACGTGCAGATCAAGCGCTTGCATGAGTACAAGCGTCAGCTTCTCAATGCACTCAATATCATCGGTCTTTATCTCGATCTTAAGGAAAATCCCAACCTCGATATTCAGCCGCAAACCTTTATTTTCGGCGCAAAGGCGGCACCCGGCTATGCTATGGCAAAGCGCATCATCAAGCTGCTTTGCATGCTGCAAAAGGATATTGAGCAGCATCCCGCGATCGCGGCTAAGCTGCGCGTGGTATTCCTTGAGGATTACAACGTCAGCACGGCTGAGGCGCTTATTCCCTCTGCCGAGATCAGTGAGCAGATCTCTATGGCGGGCAAGGAGGCAAGCGGCACGGGCTGCATGAAGCTGATGATCAACGGTGCGCTTACCATCGGTACGCTTGACGGCGCAAACGTAGAAATGCAGGCGGCAACGGGCCCTGAAAATATGTTTATCTTCGGTCTTACTGCAAGTGAGGTCAACGAGCTTTGGAACATGGGCTACAATTCCGCGCTCTACTATGCGCAAAACGAGCGCCTTGCGCGCATTGTTAACTATCTTAACGTTGGCTTTGCGGGTGAGAACTTCTCGGATATTGCAACCTACCTGCTGGCAGGTCCCGGTGTTGCAGATCCCTATCTCTGCCTTGCCGATTTCGAGTCTTACCGTCAAGCACACGTTGCCGCGCTCGATGCCTATGCGGATAAGACGCGCTGGAACCGTATGTCGCTGGCAAACATTGCGGGTGCAGGCTTCTTTGCCGCAGACCGCAGCATCAACGATTACGCAAGAGATATCTGGAATCTCAAGCGTCTTGCTGCAGAGAAAAAATAATGTTAGCAAAAAAACAGCTTGAATTTACCCTGCCGCAGCTGAAAAAGCAGGTTGGCGGCAGGGATGTGAGCGCGCGCGGTGCCTTTTTCTGCCGTGACACCTTGGTGTTCACGGCACAGGTGCCGCGCGCCATGGGCGCGGCGTGCGTTGTGCTGCGTATTGCGCCCGACGGTGGCATGGATACCGATCATCCCTTTACCTTTGTCAGCACAAGGGGCGGTATCGATACCTATCGTCTGTCATTATCCCTTAAGGAACTTACCTCGCCCCGCACGCACGGGCTTTTTTACTATGAGATGCTGTTTTTGCGTGGGGCAGATACGCTCTTTACCGATGTCAAGGCGGACAACGTGACCTATACGCTTTCCGCTAAGAGTGGGGGACGGTTTCGACTTTTGGTGTCGGAAAACGAGTACACAACGCCTGCGTGGTTCCGCGGGAAAACCATGTATCATATCTTTGTGGATCGCTTTGCGCCCGGTGGGGGCGAGCGCCCCTCGGATGCGGTATACCATGAGGGGTGGCACGAGGAGATCGAGCAGTTTGGCGCGTATCCCGGCGCACCTGTTGCCAATAACGAGTTTTTTGGCGGCACGCTGTGGGGTGTGATCGACAAGCTTGATCATCTCGCCGCGCTTGGGGTTGGTGTCATTTATCTATCTCCCATTTTCAAATCGGTGTCAAATCACAAATACGACACAGGCGACTATGAGGCGGTAGACCCGCAGTTTGGGGGCAGAGAAGCCCTTGACGCCTTGATCGCCGCGGCAAAAGAGCGTGGGATGGGTGTGATGCTTGACGGCGTGTTTAATCATACGGGTGACAACAGCCGTTACTTTGACCGATACAGCACCTACGGCGGCAACGGGGCGTATCATTCAAAGCAATCTCCCTATTATGATTGGTTTTACTTCAAAAAGTATCCCGATAAATACGAGTGCTGGTGGGATATTCCGATTCTCCCCAAGCTCAACCTTTCAAGCCCTGCCGTGCATGACTATTTTGTGGGTGAGGGCGGTATCATCGATACTTATACCAAGGCAGGGATACTGGGCTGGCGACTTGACGTTGCCGACGAGCTGCCAAACGCCTTTCTCGATGACCTGCGCCTGCGCGTGAAAAACGCCACGGGTGGCGAGGGCGTTGTGCTTGGCGAGGTGTGGGAGAACGCCGCAGATAAGATCGCCTACGGCAAGCGCCGCCGCTACTTTGAGGGCAGACAGTTTGACAGTGTGATGAATTATCCCTTGCGCCGTGGCATTATCGCGTTTGTGCGCGACGGCAATGCCACAGCACTTGCCGACGTTTTGCGTGAGCTTTGGGGCTCGTATCCCGAGGCGGTTTGCCATAGCTTGATGAATATTCTTTCGACACATGATACCGAGCGTATTCTTACCACACTTGGCGGCGAGCCCGATGACGGGCGCTTTACCAATGCCGAGCTGCGCGAGATGCGCATGACCCCCGCCGCGCGCGCGGTTGCGGTAGCACGCTTGCGGATCGCTGCTGCATTGCAATATACCGTGTTTGGCGTGCCCTCACTTTTCTACGGTGATGAGGCGGGGCTTGAGGGATATCATGACCCGTTCTGCCGCCGTCCCTATCCATGGGGGCGCGAGGATCAGTCGCTGCTGAAGTATTATAAAAAACTTGGCAAAATCAGGCGCGAGCACACTGTTTTTGCTAACGGAGATTTTGAAATTGTTGCAGAATTGGCGCACGCCATCGCTTTTTCGCGCAAAAACGAGAAAGAGCATATCATTGTGGGGGCAAACTGCGGCACGGAGCCGTTTTCTCTGTGTCTGCCAAGCACCGCGGTTGACCTTCTTTCCGGCAAGAGATACGCACGCCGTGTTACGGTGGGTGCGGGAGAAGTTTACATTTGGAGGATGAAAAATGCTTCATCGCATAATAGAGCGTCTGAAAAAGAGCAAAAATCCAAATAGCCCGCGCTACAAATGGGATATGGCAAGGCGCATCTCGGGGCATCACGTGAAATACGTGAGCGAGCGCATTGATAATGTCGATGAGGTGATCGGCAAATCGGGTGCACTGAATATCAAGGATGACGAGCTGCTTGTCTATGCCTCGTTTGATGTTTTGATGCGCTGTAAGATCGTGGATATGCAGGCGGCAGAGCTGCTTTCGGGCGATGGCGTGGTGATTACCGCGCCCGACCTTGAGCACGGTGGCAGGATGCGCACCGTGATCGTGCATTATGTGTATTACAGATAAAAAAGAAAAGATCGAGGGGAGGTCCTTTTGAGAAAGGGCCTCCCCTCGATGTTAGTGTAAGGCTTATGAAGCGTTTTCGGTGTCCCATTGATATTTTTCGGATTGGACATGAAACATCTCTGCATATTTACCGTTTTGCAAAAGCAGTTCGCTGTGACTGCCTTCTTCAACCAGCCTGCCGCTGTTAAGCAAATGCTTGCGCTCGGTTTAGTTTTCTCCAAACAGATCTTTAATTTTAACACCAAGTGCTAAGGCAAGGTCATCGAGTATCAGCAGATCAGGGCAACTTTGCCCGCGCTCCCATTTGGAGACGGCTTGAATGGAAACAAAGCATTTTTCCGCTACGTCTTGTTGCTTCAAATCGGCGTTGTGGCGAAGCTCTGAAAGCCTTTGCCCAAAACTTTTTATATCGATCACGATTGCGTCTCCTTTTTAAGTTTAGTATCAAATATCATAAGTATCATGCTTTAAATTATATCATTAAAATTGAATGATGTCAATAATATTTGCAGTTTTATTCTATAATAATGGAATGATAATGCGACTGTGTTTCTATTAAGATAAAAAACAACAAGGATAAGAAGCGTTTAACTACTAATAGAAATAGACAAAAAATCTTGACAAACCCGAGTGCTTGATGTTAAAATAAATATAAAATGTTGGGGAAAGGGGCAAGGCAATGCCAGATTTGAAACTCATCAAAAATCCCGGATATATTTACGATCTTATTTTCTTGTTTTATTACAAATACAATGTTGATCTGTTTCCTGAACGGTTTGAAGCAAATGAAGAGGATATGAAATATTTTGCCGAGAACTTTAAACTTTTTGAACCGATCTCCGATGATCTTTATATCTTTTTCAGGGTCGCATCGAAAGAGCATTGCTTTTTTACGTCAAATTTCTTTCACAAGTACGCAAAAGTATTGACTACCGAGTACGACCTTGCTTTTTTACAAAGGGAAATGTCGGATTACGACTCATTTACCCAAAACGTTATCAAATACTATTTTGAGGGTCTTGATGACAGTGAAGTAGAGGAATGCATGAGATCCAAAAAGCGTTTGTTTGAGATCATAAAGGGCTCGGATTATGATGACAAATTAAAGGCAAAACTTTATGAGTTTTTTATTGACCCTGCGTTTTATATTCGCTTGCTGCAGTATGAGTTTATGGCTAAGGATGTTCAACTTTCTTCGTACTATGAAAAAAATTATGCTAAGATACTTGATTTGTATAATGAGTTGAATTATGAATTGCTACAAGAGAGATTGAGTGTTCTGGGGCATCCAAAAAGAGAGGATGCGGAAGAAAAGAATATATATCTTTCATTTTGCCTTTTGAATAAAAACCTTTTGCAGTTTAAGTATTATACGCCCCCCGTTTATCTGCTGGGTGTTGACTATCGCTCTGCCCTTGAATATTTCAAGAAAAAGCATATTGATCTTATCCCCGAGCAATTCGGTGCGGCACTGTCTGATGCAAGCCGCATAAAAATGCTTGAGGCGCTCTTAGAAAAGGGAGAGTGCACCTGCAGGGATCTTGAAGCCATGCTGGGTATCCCCGCTTCAACGGCATATCACCACGTGAGCACACTTGAAAGATGCGGGGTAGTAAAGGCAAGAAATGTAAAAAAGTCGGTGTTTTACTCTATTAATCGAGAATATTTTGCTACAATATTGGAATATTTCAAAAAGTTTTTGTAATTTTTGCAATGCGCCGCCTTAAGCAATCAAACACTTTTTGAAGGAATGTGGGTGCATGCCCTTGAAGGAAAAATATCAAAAAGCGTATTTCCCTTTGAAAACAACAGGGAAAACGCAAAATAATTATTGACAAGCAAAATCTTTTGTGATAAAATTTTACTAATGAACAATAGCAAAGGAGATTTTTCTCATGAAAAGAATTACTACCATTGAAACCAAGGATATTGCAAAGACCGTAACGACCGGCGGCTGTGGCGAGTGCCAAACCTCTTGCCAGTCTGCTTGCAAAACCTCTTGCGGCGTTGCAAATCAGCAGTGCGAGAACAAGTAATTGTTTCACACATAAAACGCTGCCCCTGTGGCAGCGTTTTATATTTGTTATTTTTTGTTGGCTAGGAGAGACCATGGTACATCAATATAAATTAAACGGATACAACATTGTGCTGGATACGGCAAGTGGCTCTGTGCACGCGGTGGATGAGGTGGCATATGACATTATTGCCATGTATGAGCATGCCACAGCCGACGAGATCGTTTCGGCAATGCTCCAAAAATACGGCGACCGTGCGGATGTGACGCGCGAGGAGCTTCTTTTGTGCCTTGATGATATTGCGGCGCTTAAGGATGCGGGCAAGCTGTTTTCGCATGACCCGTATGAGAGCCTTGCCCATACATATAAAAACAATAGCAAGGTGGTAAAGGCGCTGTGCCTACACGTGGCACATACCTGCAACCTTTGCTGCGAATACTGCTTTGCGGGGCAGGGCAAATATCAGGGCAAGGATGCGCTGATGAGCTTTGGGGTTGGCAAGCAGGCGCTTGATTTTCTGATTGCCAATTCGGGCACGCGCCGCAACCTTGAGGTCGATTTCTTTGGCGGCGAGCCGATGATGAACTTTGAGGTGGTAAAGCAGCTTGTGGCGTATGCGCGCGAAGTGGAGAAGGAGAAGGGAAAGAACTTCCGCTTTACCTTTACCACCAACGGTGTGCTGCTTGACGATGACGTGATGGACTTCCTCAACCGCGAGATGAGCAATGTTGTGCTCTCACTTGACGGCAGACGTGAGGTTAACGACCACTTCCGCAAAAACGCGGCAGGGCGCGGCAGTTATGATATCATCGTGCCCAAATTCCAGCGCTTGGTGGAAAAGCGCGGCGGCAAGAATTATTACGTGCGCGGCACATTTACCCACCAAAACGTTGATTTTACAAACGACCTGTTCCACATGGCTGACCTTGGCTTTACCGAGCTTAGCATGGAGCCCGTTGTTTGTCCGCCCGATGATCCTTATGCCCTCACAAAAGAGGATCTGCCCCTGCTGTTCGAGCAGTATGAGATCCTTGCAAAGGAAATGCTGAGGCGTGAAAAAGAGGGTAGACCCATTACGTTTTATCACTATATGCTCGATCTCAAAAACGGCCCCTGCATCTATAAGCGCATCACGGGCTGTGGCTCGGGCACAGAATATATGGCGGTAACGCCCGCAGGTGACCTTTACCCCTGCCACCAATTTGTGGGCGATACACGCTACAAGCTTGGTGACGTGTGGCAGGGTGTGTCAAACACTGCCGTTCAGGATGAGTTCCGTCTTTGCAATGCTTATGCGCGCCCCGAATGTAAGGAGTGCTGGGCAAGGCTTTACTGTTCGGGCGGCTGTGCCGCAAATGCGTACCATGCCAGCGGCAGCATTGGTGGTGTTTACGAGTACGGGTGCGAGCTCTTCAAAAAGCGCATTGAGTGCGCCGTGATGATGCAGGTCGCAAAATCGGGGCAGGTATGACAACACCGATTGCGGATTTTGTGCGCCGCTATGCTGAAAAAAAGGGCGTACGCTTTCATATGCCGGGGCATAAGGGAAAGCCTTACCTCGGCTGTGAGTGCCTCGATATAACCGAGATCAAGGGCGCGGATGTGCTTTATGATGCCGCGGGCATTATTGATGAGAGCGAGCAAAACGCCACTGCACTGTTTGGCAGTGCGCATACCTTTTATTCTACCGAGGGTGCAACGCTTGCCATTAAGGCAATGCTTGCTACGGTTGCCATGCAGCTGCCGCGCGGGGAGCGACTTCACGTGCTTGCGGCGCGCAATGCGCATAAGGCGTTTTTGTATGGCGCTGCGCTGCTGGATGCTAAGGTAACTTGGCTGTATCCAAAGGATACGGCACATCTTTGTGCTTGCCCCCTCTCGAGGGAGGAAGTGGCAAACGCTATTCGCTCGTGTGCGGAAAAGCCGCATGCGGTGTATCTTACCTCGCCCGATTACCTCGGTAACGTGGCGGATATCGCGGCGATCGCCGCTGTTTGCGACGGCTTTGGTGTGCCGCTGCTTGTGGATAACGCGCACGGCGCGTATCTTAACTTTTTATCTCCCTCAAGGCATCCCATTGCGTTGGGGGCAACCATGTGTGCCGATTCCGCGCACAAAACGCTTTCTGTTTTAACAGGCGGGGCGTATCTGCATGTGGCAAGAAAGGCGCCCGAAGCCTATTTGAAGGGGGCAAGGGAAGCACTTTCCCTTTTTGCCTCTACCAGCCCCTCTTACCTCATACTGCAATCGCTTGATCTTTGCAATGCGGTGCTTGCCGACGGCTATACCGCGGCGCTTGCCGAAACGGCGGCGCGCGTGGCGGGTGTTCGCGCAGTGCTTCTGGCACACGGCTACCGCGTGCTTGAGGGCGAGCCCTTAAAAATCGTGATCGAAGCTACGAAAAGCGGCTATACGGGCGAGGCGCTTGCTGATATTTTGCGCGACAACGGCATCGAGCCCGAATTTGCCGATAAGGAATTTTTGGTGCTGATGTGCACCGAGGGGAATGGGGAAGCAGATCTTTTGCACCTTTGCACGGTCTTGTGCAGTGTGCCGCTGCGTGCGGCGCTCCCGCAAACGCGGCTTCCGATCATTCGACCCACAACAGGCTTGTCGATAAGGGAAGCAATGCTTTCTCCTGCCGAGTTGGTATCGCTTGAAAACGCGGTGGGTCGCATTTGCGCGGCTCCCACCGTTTCCTGCCCGCCCGCCGTACCCATTGCGGTAGCGGGCGAGTATATCGATGAGAGTGTTATTGCGCTTCTTCGGCACTACGGCGTTGATAGAATAAAGGTAATAAAGGAATAAAAAAATCCACCGATACGTCGGTGGATTTTTTTATAAATGGCATTACGGTGCCAAGATTTTTTGACATACAGAGAGTGTTTCTTCAAGTGCTTGGCTAAGGCCCTCGGCACAGCGCTCCTCATCTATAATATAATCGGCATATGCCTCATAAAGAGCCGCACGCTCGCGGTAAAGATCCTCTAGCGTAAATCCATCCTGCAGCACAACGCCGCGATGCACATAATCGCCAAGGCGGGTAGCAAGCGTTTGGTAGCTGATCTTCAAATAGATCACCGTGCCGATGCTTTTAAGGTGTGCCATTGCCTCCTTACCGTAGATCACGCTGCCGCCCGTAGAGATCACGGTGCGGTCGGTCTCAAGCGTGGCGCATATCTCGTTTTCAAGCTTTAAAAATCCATCTGTTCCGCGCGCGGCAATGAGCTCATGCAGCAGCTTTCCGTAGCGCTCCTGTATGACAAGGTCGGTATCGATAAAGCGGTAGCCGAGATTTTTGGCAAGGAGCACCCCCACCGTGCTTTTGCCGCACGAGGGCATGCCAATGAGTATGATATTGTTCATGCGTTCTCCTTATTTTAGCAAAAAGGCGAGCTTAACGGGATTGTGATCGGAATGCATAAAGTCCTCGTTTAGCGTTTCGCAGGCGCTGACCGAAATGTTATCTGAAACAATAAAGCCGTCAACCGTCACCTCAAAGGTAACACCCTTCTCATAACCGATGTCGCAGTTTCTGCAGCTATGCACCGCATCCCCACCCGAATAAAGTGCAAGACCTTCGGGTAGCAGCTCGGTGGGAAAGGGCTGTGCCCAGGTGTTTTCGCCCCCGTCGCCAATGCCCAACAGATCCTTGTTGAAATCGCCGCCTGCCAGCACGTAGTTGCCCTTTTGGTATTCCGCCGCCATGTCGGCAAGCAATAGCTTTAACTGCTCTGTGGCAATGGTGCCGTCGCTCGTATAGGCGGAAAGGTGCAGATTGTAGAGATAAAGCGTTTTGCCGTTTTCCACGGGCAGCGCCATTTTATGATAGCAGCGGTCAAGATCGAGAAATTTCATAAAGCCGTTTTCCACGGGCACCTCAACACGCTTGGCGCTTGCGATCTCCTTGGCGCTGAGCGTCAGCAGCCCCGCCTTTGATTTGCCGTGCGGCGAGGTGAAGGGGTAAAAGAGATAGGGCGAATCGTAGTTTTCGGCAAAGCTCTTGCTGTATGTGGGGAATTGTGCCGAGATATAGTCCTTTTGATCAACGTGATAGCTTCTTGTCGCGTCGGTATCCACCTCTTGCAGGAACATAAAATCGGGATTTTCGGCAAGCAGACGGGATAAGATGCCGTCAAGGTTTTTGTAGACCTCATCCTTTGAGTAGGCGCGCGATTCTGTGCCGCCGTCCATGAAAAAGCTGAAATCTTGGCTGTATGCCGCAAAGCCCACGTTCCACGTAATAAAGGAATATTCGGTTTGCACGGCAACCTTGCCGCTGCCGCCCGCTTCTATCGCGGTTTCCTTGTCACCGATGCGGTGGTAGGCGATCAGTACGTAAGAGAGATAGCCACCCGCCACCAATAAAAGTGCGAGCAGCGCGCATGCAGTACCTAGCCCGATGCGCTTTAGCGTTCTTTTTGCAGTGCTGTTCATGATCTTTCATCCTCCTCAAAGAGCTTTAGGCTATCGTATAGCGTGCCACGTGCCCCTGCCGAGCGAAGCATGGAAAGGGGATGTATGGGAGCTCTCAGCATGCGGCGCACCACCCAAAAAGGAACTAAGAACAATAGAAGTGCGCTGTGCTTTTGGCAAATCGGCCATTCCTCGCGGCATTTTTTCTTGACGTTTGCAAGTGCTGTGGCAAGGCTGCCCTTGCCCTCTTGTCGGTGGAGCGTAACGATGCCGCTGCCGGCAAAATCGGCATTACCAAGACCAAAGTTGCCGCTTGCCATAAAATCGGCAAACAGTGCATCGGCAAGCGCCGCCGGGGCATCCTCAAACGGGCATTTTTCGAGAGGCAAGCCAAGGTGGCGCACAGCGGCAAGCGTGGTGGCGGCGGCAAAGCGGTAAAGCCCCACCTCATGCAGTGCCGCAATGAGGCGCGGCACGGTTTCCTTTTTTAGATCTTTTGCTATAAACAGTGCCCAATCGCACATCTGTCGCAGTCCAAGCCCCCCCTCACGCATATGCTGCTGCATGTGTAACAGCAGGATCAGCGCTTGGTGGAAATCACTTGCCACGGGGAAGTGCTCGCCGTTCATTTCGGCAAGCGTGCTTGCCGCTAAGGTGTTATCAAGATACGTGCACAGTTTTTGGCGCACTTCTCCCTCGGGCAGACCCGATACAGTACGGTGCAATTCTATCTCGCAGCCATTCTTTTTATAAACGGCATGGTGCTCGCTATGTGTTTCGTGTGCGGTAAAGCCTTGGCTGATAAGATATGCGCCAACCGTTGGCAGTGCCGCCTCATCAACGAGGCAATCGATATCTCCCGCCACGCGCAGGTCGGGCGTGGGATAAAGCGCGGCAACGCTATCCCCCTTCAGGATCACGGCAGGTATGCCTTGCTCCTCAAGAAAGGTGCAAAGCGCGGCGCGGCATGCCGCAAGGCGCGCGTTTTGGCGCAGAAGCGTAACGGTTTTGTCTTGCAAGCAAAGCAGGGCATCTTGTGTAAGGGCGTCCTCAGGCAGCGTGCCAAGCGCCTCCCCCACAATGCCAAACACCATGTGGCGGTCGGCAAGTGTCAGCACGGCATCAAGATCGGTGTCGGGGGGCAAATCCAGCGGCGTCTTAAAAAGCGCGTGAGAAATAAGAGAGGTAAGCGCTGTTTCGGTGGTTTTTTGCTGTGCCTTGACGGCGTGCTCCCCATTTTCTTCAAGGAACAGAAAAATCATTACGGCAATGAGTTCATAGGGCATGGGGCAAAACTCACCGGGGTTGACCTGCGACATGAGAAACAGCCCGATGTAAGAGAGCGCTAAGGCGCGGGAGAGGGGATCGGCATTGCGCCTGATCAGCACGCCGCGCCGCCAAAAGAGAAACGCATAAGCAAAGGTGCCTACAAGCCCCATGCCCGCCACGATCTGCGGTATCATCATGTGGTACCAATTCATGGCAAAGGCTTTAGGGTCATAAATATCGGCATTGCCCGTGTAACCGAGGCCCACACCAAAAATGGGGTGATAGAGGAAATCCTCAACCGCACGGCCAAGCAAGCGCACGCGCGGCTCATCCCCCTTGATAAAGCCACCCTCAAAGCGGAAGGAATAAAATTTGATCAAAAATCCGCCTGCTGACAGTGCCGCCAAGGCGAGCAATGCCAAAATGATGATATTGCGGCGGCGGTGCTTTTTGTCGCGCCGCAACAGGTACAGGAAGCAAAGTCCGAAAAGTGCAAGCCCCATGAGCATGCCGCCGCGCGAGCCTGTCATGAGCAGGGCGGCGAGAAAAGCAAGTGCGGGGATCAGATGCCATCCCTTGCCCCTTACCGCATGGTAAAAGGGGGCAGGCAGGGCAAGCAGTAAAAACGTGGCGTAAACATTGCGGTTGTCTATGCTGATGAGGCGCAAATGTCCAAAGATCTCAAGGTCATCCTGTATCCAGACCAGGCGCTCGGCATAAAACAGAAGCGTAAAAAAGGTGGCATACAGCCCGACCAGATAAAGACCTGTTAGGAGCAATTTTTTTACATCGTAGTCGCGTTTTCTCGACAGCGCTGATTTGAGCAAAAGGTAGACACCAACCATGCCAAAGCCAAGCCCCGCGACGTAATAAAGGGCGGCGGGTGTGAAATATTCCTTAAGGGTAAGGCACCCCACACCGCCAAGCGTTACGGCAACCGACACCGCAATCAGCGGCGCAAAGGAGTAGCCGATGCGGTATTGCGCGCGGTAGTAAATAAAATGGAACAGCAGTGCCGCAAGGGCGGGTGCCACCATTGGCAGGTAGGGGATAAAGAGCGCGTATCCGTCATAGCATGCCGACACCAGCACGGTGAGCAGCAAAAAGGGGACGGTGGCGGCAAATGCGTCATCTGAGGTAACGAGTATGATGAGGATGAGCCACAAAAGCGTCATAGCGCCCGCCACTTCGCGCGAGAGTGCCGTAAAGGTGCAGCAAGCGAGCAGCAGCAGGGCAAAAAAGATAGGAGAGAGCCAAAAACGGCGCAGGGAAAGAAGCCACGCGGGCGTGGCAAGGCCGTTTTTCTTTACTGACAGTGTCGGCATCATGCGTGGCTCTCCTTTACTTTGTTTTACATGCCGCCTCAAGGGCTTGGCGATGGGCGGCGGCTGACGCCTGCCAATCGTAGCGCGAAAGGCGCGCCTTGGCGGCGGCGGGGTCTGCTTTCAGGTTGCCCAGCACCACCTCGCGCATCAGGGCGGTAAGCGCAGATTCATCCCCCAGCGGATAATAGGCGGCATATGCGCCCGAAATCTCTCTGTTGGTAGGAATATCGCTGGCAATGAGGGGGAGTTCCGCCGCCATTGCCTCGGTCTGGGGAGAGCCAAAGCCCTCGTAGATGCTGGGAAAGACAAATGCCGCAGCCTCGCCCAAAAGCTTTGCGCGGTCAGCGTTGCTGACAAACCCTGGCAGGCGGATATCGGCTATGTCGGGGGCGCTTGCTATGAGGTCTTTTACGGCTTTAGCGCCAAATCCCTCTCTGCCTGCCAAAACCAGCGCATATTCGCCGGCGGCGGGACAGGTCTTTTGCAGCAGGTTGTAGGCACGGATCAGCTCAGTCAGGTTTTTGCGCTTTTCCATAGTGCCCACAAACAAAAAGAATTTGCGCTTGGCAAGACCCTTTAGGAGCTCGCTTTCATAAACGGCAGGGGTGATGTCAGCTGTTGCGCCCGTATAGTGCCCGGGGTGAACGGCTACCACCTTTTTGGCGGCGCGGGGAAAGCGGGCACAGATCTCCGCTTGCATCGCGTTTGATACCGTAAAAACAATATCGGCATGCTTCATGGCGCGGCGCACCATAAAGCGGTTGTACAGGGCATATGCACGCGGCAGTGTTTCGGGATGCGAAAATGCGGTAAGATCGTGTACCGTAACTGCCACAAGCGTGTCTTTGGGGTGCTTTCGGGGCATGGCGTAGTTGGCATAGTGCACTACGTCAAATGCCGCAAGTTTTTTACGATAGGCGGCGGAGTTCAGATATTTGAGATAGGAAAGGCGCGCGGCGCGTCGCCCCCCCGCAGGTGCAAAATCCTCGCGTGTGACGGTGGTGTCGGGCAGGGTAGCAAGCGCCTCACCGAGATACTTTGCGTAACTGCCGATGCCTGTTTTGATATGCAGTTGTAAGCCGTCATCAAGTAAGATATTCATAAGCATCCTTATAGATCAAGATTTTGAAATTTGTCAAATATGTGCTCCCAAGCAAAGCTTTCGCCAACAAATGCGGCGGCGTTTTTGCCGATCTCGCGACAGCGCGCGGGGTCGTCAAGCAGTTCGTTTGCTGTGTTGGCAAGTGCTGTGGGGTCGTCAAGCACAAAAATAGCCTCGCCGTGTGGGGCATTGATGCCCTCGCTGCCAACGGTGTTGGTCAGCACGGGGAGTTCTGCCGCCATGGCTTCAAGCACCTTGGTCTTGATCCCCGAGCCAAACACAATAGGGCAAAGGGAAAATTGCCATGTGTGCATCACGGGAGCAAGGTCTTTGACCTCGCCAAGAAAAGCGAGCCCCGTTACGCCCTCAAAGCGTGCGCGCACCTCGTCTGGCACGGGCCCTGCCACCTCAAAGCAAAAGGGCGCGGTAAGGCTTGGCAGGATATGTTCTGTGATATATTGGAGTGAGGAAACGTTTGCGGCAACGTGCAAATTGCCTACAAAACCAAACGTGCGTGCGCGCTTTTTGGTGTCACAAGGGGCAAATGCCGCCATGTCAACACCCATGGGAACGGCAACGGCGCGGGGGGCGCCCAGCCTTTGATTGAGCGCGGCGGCTTCCTTTTCGGATACCAGGATCACGCCGTCGGCATCCTTTGCATACCGCACCTCCCAGCGCGCAAGGCGCTTTTGTTCGCTTTTTAAAACAGCGCGACCAATTTTGCCGCGGCAAAGGAGGCGCTCGGTGGTGGGGCTCATGCCGCCTGCATAGTGTCCTGCAATGCTAGTGTTTCTGTCAAGGGCACAGAGCTGGCGCGTGTAGCGCACCGACAAGAGGTCGTCAAGGTCAAGAATACAGCGCACCTTGCCCTTGAAATCGCGCATGTAGGGCGCCAAGCGTATCATGTCAAACAGTATTACGTCGGGTTTAAAATCCGCCACGTGCTTTTGCAGCAAACGGCGGTTTTTGGGGCTTTGGTAAAGCGCCGTTTGCAGGGGCTTTGCGGAAAGCGCGCTTGCGGCAAGATTTACCGCCTTACGCGCGCGAGAGATCGGCGCGGCAAAGCGCACCTCCGAGATAAACGCAGGCTTATCGCCCATATCGCGGGGCTGATCCCACTCGGGAAATACAAACAGGGCGACCTCATACCCATACCGCTGTGCAAGACCGCGGCAGTAATGATAAAGCGAAACCTTACGCCCGCTGTTGCAGGGCCACGGCAGGCGCGAGGTCACAAACAACAAGCGCTTACTCATACCGAAAAAAAGTCGTTTTCAAGCATGCGGCAAAGCGCGTGGTATACGGGCAAATGCATCTCTTGCACAAGATAGGTCACCTCTTGGGGCACACAAATGGCAATGTCCGAGAGGGGCGCGAGCTTGCCGCCTGTGGCACCTGTGAGGAGTATGACCTTCATGCCGCGCGCCTTGGCGGCGGCGGTGGCAAGCAGTAGGTTTTCGGCATTGCCCGAGGTGGAAATGGCAAGCAGGATATCACCTGGCTTGCCCCAGCCCCATACCTGCTGCGCAAAAACAGCAACGGCATCACTGTCGTTCATCACGGCGGTGGAGAGTGCCGCGTGACCTGTAAGAGAAATGACGGGCAGTGTTTCCTGCAGCATGTCTGCAAGTGCTTGTCCTCGCTGGGGGTCAGCGGCAATGAGTGCAGCGCGGCTTTCGGGGGATAAGGGGCGCTTTTTGGCAAAGCATTTCATCAGCTCTCCCGCAATGTGCTCGGCATCCGCGGCAGAACCGCCGTTGCCTGCGGTCAGCACCTTGCCGCCCTCGGCAAAGCATTGCTTCATGGCAGTGTATGCCGCGATCACGTCCTGCCGCACGGCGGCAAGTGCGGGATAGCGGGAAAAAAGGTCTTGCAATATATCAAGATAAGTCATGGCGATATTCCTCAACTTTTAAAATTTTAGAAACGCAATCGGGAAGGCTACTGCCCGTGATGTCGGCTTGCATGCCGCCAATGGCGGCGGTGCGACAGCCTGCGCGGCGCGCGGCTATCATGTCGCTTTCGCTGTCCCCGATCATAAAGGAGCGCGAAAGATCAAGATCGTAGCGCTTTGCGGCGGTAAGGAGAAGGCCCGGTGCCGGCTTTCGGCAATTGCAGATGCGCTTTAAGGCAGGCACCTCCCCTGCAAAGCCGCTGTCGGGGTGGTGCGGACAGTAAAAGATATCGGTCAGATACGCGCCATCCTCGGCAAGGAGTGCTTCAAGTCTTGCGTGAATGTCCTCAAGACCCGCCTCGGTAACCTCGCCGCGCGCCAAAACGGGCTGGTTGGTTATGACGATCACGGGGATGTGACGGTCATTTAATTGCTTGATCGCCGCGGCGACACCGGGGAGCAATTCAATTTGATCGGGCGACGTGACAAACCCCACGTGGCGGTTAATGGTGCCATCGCGGTCAAGAAATATCGCACCGCACGGCGCGCGGTGGGCAACTAAGCCTGCGGCAAGGTCGCGCTCTGCCTCCTTTAAGCGTTGCGGCGTGCCCATGTCCTTTACGTACTCGGGGGAGTTGTAGGCAAAAAGCGCACGCTCGGCGGCAAGGGGTACAAGCACCTCGCGGTCAAGATCTGTCTTTTTTACTGTTTTAAAGCGGGAGAGAACGGCAGGGGAAAAGAAATGCAAGCCCGCATTGGTGCGGTTGCGCGAGGCGCGCCGTGCCGTATCGGGTGCAAGAAAGGCGGTCACGCAATCGTTTTTGTCGGTTTCTGCGATTACGCTGTCGGCGGGGTGCGTGCTTGGGTGTGTAAACACAGTGGCGATGCCGCGCTTCTCACGGTGAAAGGCAAGAAAGCGCTTAAGGTCCACGTCAAACAAAATGTCGCCGTTGAGAAGCAAAAAGTCATCGCCCTTCAGCACGTCACCAAGCAGCGCCAGCGCCCCTGCGGTGCCAAGCGGCTCGGTTTCCTCAATATAGGTGATACGCACGCCAAACGCGGTGCCGTCACCAAAATAATTTTTAATGACGCCGCCAAGGTGCCCCACGACAAGCACGATGTCAAGAAACCCCTCTCGCCGCAGCACCTCGATCTGGCGCTCAAGTACGGGCTTGCCGCAAAGCGGCAGCATGGGCTTTGGGATATCCCTTGCAAGAGATGCAATGCGCGTTCCCTTGCCACCCGCCATGATCACTGCTCGCATGCCTATCACCTCCTTGTCTTAATTTAAAGATAACTATACAGAATATATTATACACTTAAAATTTGAGAATTGCAAGGGGGAGGGGATAGGTTGTGAAATTTGCATAGAGATAAATTTTTTAAACCTACTTGACAGGCGGAGTGAATAGTGCTACAATATCCGTGTATAATAAAAAGGCTATGATGGAAAAAAGTAGTCGCGAGTGCAATCACAGAGAGCCGTTGGTGCTGGGATAACGGTATATGCGCGCGGTGAAAGAACATTCCGGAGCCCTCAACCGAACCCGTGTGGCAGTAGGCTTGAGCGTGGCGGCACGTTACAGCCGAGAGGTATTCAGGAGAGTATCTGTGAGGAGCGTATGCTCGAATGCGGGTGGTACCGCGGAAGCTTGTCTTTCGTCCCGAAGGTGTTTTTGGCACTTTCAGGGGCGTTATTTTTTTGTAAGTAGGAACGCATCCTTATCCGAAGAATCAATAGGGGGTTCTTTAGAGATGAATGCCGCCAAAAGCGGCAGGCATCCTCATCCGTCACGGCTTCGCCGTGCCACCTTCCCCTCCTTGGGGAAGGCAAGGATAGTGTGAGCATTGAACACATGCTGAAAATGACAATGATAAAAGAAGCCTTCTCCTGTGGGAGAAGGGGGACCGCCGTGGGCGGTGGATGAGGAGCCAGCGCTGTGCGCTGCCACCTGCAAAGAATCTTTCAAATTCATCGAATGAGGAAATAGCAATGTATCCGTACAACAAAGCATTGGTCGGGAGTGCACGGGCACTGCGCAAGAAAATGACGCCCGAGGAAAAGCACATCTGGTATGATTTTTTAAGGCTACTTCCCGTAACGGTAAAAAGGCAAAAGAATATTGAGAATTACATTCTCGATTTTTATGTTGCAAGTGCTAAAATTGCGATAGAAATTGACGGATTACAGCATGTCTTGCCTCAAAACAAAGAGGCGGATTTTGAAAGGGATTCTGCACTTGCTCGTTGGGGAATAACGGTTTTAAGATACACCAATAAAGATATAAACGAACGCTTTTATGCGGTGTGCGAGGAAATTTTGAACGCAATCGGGTTGACTGCTGCGGATTTGAAGACTTGATTTTTTAAACAAAAACATTCCGAAAGGAGTATTAATATGAAAAGAACGATCTATTGTGGGCTTGTGAGAGAAGCACACATCGGCACCGACCAGCGTGTTGCCGGGTGGGTTTTAAACAAGCGCGATATGGGCGGTGTTATCTTCATTGACCTGCGCGACCGTGAGGGTGTGGTGCAGGTGGTATTTGATGCTGCCAACCTTACGGCAGAGGATTTTGCCGTGGCTGAGAGCCTGAAAAACCAATCCGTTATTTCGGCGCTTGGCGCTGTGCGCTTGCGTGATGCCGAAACGGTGAACCCCCGTATTGCGACGGGCACGGTTGAGGTGATGGCAAGCTCGCTTGAGCTTTTGTCGCAGTGCGACCAGCTCCCCTTCTCACCCGAGGATAATCAAAACACCCGTGAGGATCTGCGCCTGAAGTACCGTTATATCGATCTTCGCCGCCCCTCAATGTATCACAATTTAAAGACACGTGCCTTTATTCAGCGCACGGTAGAGCAATATCTTGATGAGCAAGGGTTCCTGTGTGTGGAGACCCCCATGCTCTGCAAATCCACGCCCGAGGGCGCGCGTGACTACCTCGTGCCCTCTCGCGTGCACCCCGGCAGCTTTTACGCGCTGCCCCAATCCCCTCAGATCTACAAGCAGCTTTTGATGGTGGGCGGCATTGACCGCTACTATCAGGTAGCGCGTTGCTTCCGTGATGAGGATCTGCGCGCTGACCGTCAGCCTGAGTTTACCCAGGTCGATATGGAGATGTCGTTTGTCGAGCAGGAGGACGTGCTCGTTCACCTTGAGGGGATGTTCAAGGATCTGTTTTACAAGGTCAAGGGCATTGACATCAAGGAGCCGTTCCAGCGTATCACCTGGCATGAGGCAATGGATAAATACGGCTCGGATAAGCCCGACCTGCGCTTTGACCTGCCTATCGTTGACGTGACCGATCTTGCCGCCGCTTCTACCTTCTCTGTCTTTAACTCTGTGACCAAGCAGGGCGGCGTGGTGCGCGCGATCTGCGTGCCCGGTGCAGGCGAAAAATTTGCCCGTACCGATATTGATAATCTCACAGAGGCTGCCATTTCCTTTGGCGCTAAGGGCATGGCATGGATCCTGCTGCGTGCCGACGGTACGGTAAACTCTATTCTCCCCAAATACTTTACCGATGAGGGCTTTAAGGCCCTGCTCGATCGCCTTGGTGCAAAGGCGGGTGACTTTATTCTGTTCTCGGCTGACAAGCTCGCGACTGTGCGTAAGGTATTGGGCGCGTTGCGTTTGAATGTTGCCGATATGCTGGGGCTTCGCCACAAGGATGAATACAAGTTCTTGTTCGTGACCGATTTCCCGCAGTTTGAATACTCCGAGGAGGAGGATCGCTTTGTGGCGACCCATCACCCCTTTACCATGCCTTATCCCGAGGATGTGCAGTATCTCCTGACCGACAAGGCAAGGGTGCGCGCACAGGCGTATGACGTGGTTTTAAACGGCGTTGAGCTTGGCTCGGGATCGGTTCGTATTCACAACCGTGACGTGCAAAAGGTGATGTTTGAGGCGCTCGGCTTCTCGAATGAGGAGATCGAGGATCGCTTTGGCTTTATGGTGGGTGCATTCCGTTACGGCACGCCCCCCCACGCAGGCTTTGCCTTTGGTCTTGACCGCTTTGTCATGCTGATGGTGGGCGCGGATAGCCTAAGAGAGGTCATCGCATTCCCCAAGATCAAGGATGCTTCCTGCCCCATGACCGATGCGCCCACGCCTGTCGATGCCTCGCAGCTTGAGGTGCTTGGGCTTGGCAAGGCGCTTGAGGAGAGTGTTGGCGGCAAAACGGGTGCAAAAAAGGCAGCCCCTACCATTGATGTAGAAAAAATCGCGGATCTTGCCCGCCTTTCGCTTTCCGGTGAGGAAAAGGCGCGTGTAGCAAAGGATATGGGTGCGATCATCGGCTTTGCCGATCAGCTCTCGGCAGTAGACACCGCAGGTGTTGCCGAGGCGACTTACGTGGTCGATCTGAAAAACGTGCTGCGTGAGGATGAGCCCGAAAATAATTTTGAGCGCGACGCGCTTCTCGCCAATGCAAAAACCAAGGCAGAAGGGTATGTTACCGTACCCCGCGTGGTAGAAGGATAAGGAGGATTGGCTATGTCTGATTTGTTAAAAATGAATTTGTCGGAGCAATCCCTTGCCCTTCGCGAGAGAAAGATCTCCTCGGCAGAGCTGACAAAGGCATATATTGCTTCAATTGAAAAAAACGAGCCCCATGTAGGGGCATATATCTCCACCGACGCGCGCCGCGCGCTTGATATGGCGATCGCTGTTGACAAGCGTCGCGCAAAGGGCGAGGAGCTGGGGGCTTTGGCAGGCATCCCCATGGGTGTGAAGGATAACATCTGCACCAAGGGTGTTGCCACCACCTGCGCCTCTAAAATGCTTGCCGATTACGTACCGCCCTATAATGCGCACGTTGTGGAAAACCTCGAAAAAGAGGGCTTTGTTATGCTTGGCAAGCTTAACATGGATGAGTTTGCCATGGGCTCTACGACCGAGAACTCGGCAATGAAGATCACGCACAATCCCGTGGATCTTACCCGCGTGCCGGGCGGTAGCTCGGGCGGCTCTGCCGCCGCCGTTGCCGCAAACGAGGCGGCATATACGCTTGGGTCTGATACAGGCGGCTCGATCCGTCAGCCCGCCGCATTTTGCGGCGTTGTGGGTATGAAGCCCACCTACGGTACCGTTTCCCGCTACGGCCTTGTGGCATTTGCCTCCTCTCTTGACCAGGTCGGCCCGCTTACCAAGACTGTGCGCGATAACGCTCTCGTTTTAAATGCGATCGCAGGGCACGATAAGCGTGATGCCACCTCTGTTGACCGCGTTTTGGGCGATTTTACCGCTGAGATCGGCAAGGGTGTTGCAGGACTTACCATCGGTATCCCGAAGGAGTTTTTTGGCGAGGGTATTTCCCCCGATGTAAAGGAAGCGGTACTGAAAGCCGCTACACGGTATGAAAAAATGGGTGCAAAGCTCCTTGAGGTATCCATGCCTGCTATCGACCACGCGCTTGCCGCTTATTACGTTATTTCGAGTGCTGAGGCATCCTCTAACCTTGCCCGCTTTGATGGCGTAAGATACGGCTACCGTACCGAGGAATTTTCCGATATTGCGGAGCTTTATAAAAAGAGCCGCTCCGAGGGCTTTGGCGCCGAGGTCAAGCGCCGTATTATGCTTGGCACCTTTGCGCTTTCCTCGGGCTACTACGATGCTTACTATAAAAAGGCATTGCAGGTGCGCGCACTCGTGCGCGCCGATTACGATCGCGTGCTTGAGAAATGTGACGTGATCCTTTCGCCCGTAGCGCCCACCGTGGCATATAAGCTTGGCGAAAAGAGCCAAAATCCGCTTGAGATGTATATGGGCGATGCGTACAGCGTTCCCGTGAACGTAGCGGGAATTCCCGCACTTGCCCTGCCTTGCGGTACGGGCGAGGGCAATATGCCCGTAGGGCTTCAACTCATGGGCAAGCCCTTTAGCGAGGCACTGCTTTACCGTGTTGGCGCGGCGCTTGAGGATGATATGGGAGGTGCAAAGGTATGACGCTTTATAAAGGCTATGAAATGGTGATCGGTCTTGAGGTGCATGTAGAGCTCAAAACCAAAACCAAGATCTTTTGCTCCTGTCCCACCACCTTTGGTGCAGAACCGAACACCCAGTGCTGTCCTGTGTGCATGGGCTACCCCGGCACACTGCCTGTTCTTAATAAAAAAGTGGTGGAGTATGCCGTAAAGGCAGGTCTTGCCACCAACTGTAAAATTGCAAATTATTCCAAGGAGGATAGAAAAAATTATTTCTATCCTGATCTGCCGAAGGCATATCAGATCTCGCAATACGATCTGCCCCTTTGTGAGCACGGCTGGCTCGATGTTGAAACCGAGGAGGGTGCCAAGCGCATTGGCATTACGCGTATTCACATCGAGGAGGATGCAGGTAAATTGGTGCACGATGACAAATACGGCACCATGATCGACTGCAACCGTTGCGGCGTGCCGCTGATTGAGATCGTTTCCGAGCCCGATATCCGTTCTGCCGAGGAGGCAAAGGCGTATCTGCAAAAGCTGCGCGCGATCATTCTTTACACCGGTGTTTCCGACTGCAAGATGCAGGAGGGGTCGCTTCGATGTGACGTCAACCTGTCGGTTCGCAAGGCGGGCGAGGAGAAATTTGGCACACGCACCGAGATGAAGAACCTCAACTCCTTCCAATTTATCGTAAAAGCGATCGAGTATGAGTACAAGCGTCAGGTAGATGCCATTGAAGCAGGCGAGGCAATCGTGCAGGAAACGCGCCGCTTTGACCCCGCCACGGGCAAGACCTACACCATGCGCTCCAAGGAAAACGCAAACGATTACCGCTATTTCCCCGACCCGGATCTGCCCCCCATCGAGCTTTCCGATGCCGCGATCAAGGCACTTGGCGATGAGATCCCGGAGCTCCCCGATGCGCGCAAAAAGGCATATATGGAGAAGTACGGCCTTACCGCTTATGACGGCGAGGTGCTGACCTCGGATAAGGCGATGGCAGACTACTTTGAGGCGGCAGCAGCCACCACAAAGCACCCCAAGCTTGCGGCAAACCTGCTGATCTCCGAGTTTATGCGCTTGATCGAAACCGAGAGCTTTTCTTGCCCCGTATCGGCAGAAAATCTCGGCGAGCTTGCAACGCTTGTGGGTGATGATGTGATCAACAGCTCCACCGCCAAAAAGCTCATTAAGGAAATGTTTGAAACCAATGCTTCGCCCAAGGTTATGGTTGAGGAGCGAGGCCTTGCACAGATCAACGATGAGGTATTGCTTGGTAAACTTGTAGCCGAGGCAGTAGCCGCCAACCCCAAGTCGGTTGCGGACTACAAAAAGGGCAAGCTTGCCGCCGCTAAGGCGATCGTTGGCAATGTCATGGGTAAGACCGCAGGCAAGGGCAACCCCGTGATCATCAACAGACTTCTTGAGGAAGAGCTTAAAAAGTATTAAAAACGGCACCCGTTGCCCAAAAATAAAAAACCCCGCACCACGGTGCGGGGTTTTTGTTAAATGCGGCGTACGGCGCCCTTTGGCGGTGTGCCGTTTTGATAATCGGAAATGACCCTTTTTACCTCGCTTGCCGTTTCCACGGTAAAGATAAAGTGACCGCCGCAAATGCCTGCGGCATCCAGCTCGCGGCGCTTGTCTGCCATGTAGGTGGGTCTGCTGTTTACGATCACGCTGCGGTGAGGATAATGCTGTAAAACAGGGAATTTCTCGCCACGTCTGTCGGTGAGTGCGTTCTCGCCCTTCTCGCAGGCGGCACAATTGCCAACCTCTTTACCCGCACACTTTTCCAAGGTCATCAGTGGTACGCGCCCGTAAATGATGGCATCGGCACTGCCCTTTAAATCTCTGATCTGCGGCAGGGTAAGCTCGGGGGAGAGCAGAACATCGGCAAATCCAAGGGACAGCAAAAAGGAAAGCGCCTCACTGTTTGTAACGTTCAGGCGAAAATCACCGTGGGGGATAAGCCCTGCCTCGCGTGCGAGCGAAAGGTGCGCGACGTTTCCCACAAGTGCGTGTTTTGCGCCCCGTTCCACGGCTTTTTTTAGCATAGATGTTACCTTTTCGCGCTCGCTGTCAAAGATAACGGCGGGCAGCACCACGCCATCAGCCTCGGGGGTATAGCGGTCAAGCGGCAGATAGATATGCTCAAAATAGTTCTTTGCGTCAGGTGAAATTTGCGCGGCGTGCTCAAAGCGCGCGGTGGGCGCTTGCGGGCGCTTGCCTGTCCCTTTGGTCGGGGTATAGCGCGGCATATCGATCGCGGCGCGACCGTTGGCATCGAGTGCTTCAAGCGCCGCGCGGCGCAGGGCGTTCAGCCTTGAGATCGGCACCATTAAGCCGCTATCCATGGTAACGGTAAGGCTTTCTGCCACGTAGGGTGTACCGCCAAGCCGCGTAAGCTTTTCCTTCACTGCTTCCTCATTTAGGGGCGCGGTGTTGGCGACAAAGGGGATATCCCCCGTAACGGTAACGGTTTTTTCGCCTCTTGTAACGGAAAGGGAAAGGGGCGTGTCCTTTTTCATGGTAAAGTCCATGGTAAGGGGCACGCGGCGGGTAAGCTCCACAAAGGGCGTTGAGGCGCGGCTTTGCTCCTTGTTTTCCTCGGAGCGCACGCCAAGCATGCCCCGACCCACGCGATCGGTAAAGTAGGCATCGGTAAAGCCGCCGCGTGAAAAAATAGCGGCAAGCTCCTGCATTTCGGCATCTGTTGCGGCGCGGCGCTCATCAAGCAGGCGGCGCCAAATTCTCACCACGTCACGCACGTATTCGGGAGATTTCAGGCGTCCCTCTATTTTGAGGGAATGCACACCCATATCGATAAGGGCGGGCACGTGGCGGGCAAGGGAAAGATCCTTTAGCGAAAGCGGATATTTGCCGCTTTTGTCGGGCAGGCGGCAGGGCTGTGCGCACTCGCCGCGGTTGCCGCTGCGTCCCCCCACAAGTGAGGAGAACAGGCATTGCCCCGAGTGGGATACGCAAAGCGCACCGTGCACAAAGACCTCGGTTTCCATGCCGCACCCTTGCACAAACGTTTTCATGTTTTCGGCACTTGCCTCGCGCGCGAGAACCATGCGCGAAAAGCCGAGGGCGGCAAGCTCGCGCGCGGCATGGACGCTGTGCCCCGATGCCTGCGTTGAGGCATGCAGCTCCATGTCGGGCATGGCACGGTGTATGGCGGCGGCACCGCCAAGGTCGGCAACGATCAGGGCATCCGCGCCTGCCTCGCGTGCCTCCCACGCCGCCTCCAAAAAGGCAGGCAGCTCGCGGTCGGTCACCAACGTGTTAAGTGTGATATAGGCACGAGCATCAAAGGCATGGCAGAGCGCAATGCTCTCGCGCATGGTTTCCTTGGTAAAGTTTTGTGCCCGCATGCGCGCATGAAAGGAGGGACCGCCGAAATAAACGGCATCTGCCCCCGCCTCAAGGGCGGCACGCAGTGCATTCGGGGTCCCTGCGGGGGCAAGAAGCTCTGGTAATTTTTTCTTGTTCATCATTAAATTTCAGTGGACGTATCGTCAAAATCAAGCACGTCAGAGATGTGCGCGGGGATGTCATGATCGGCAGTGGCATCCAGCACGGGCGCTTGGGGGCGTGTGCCCTTGGGCGCGGTGTTCAGGATATCGTCAAGGTCCATTTGCTCGTATTTGCGTGTGACCTGCTGCTCAGTGGGGGTCACCTCGATCGCGGGCTCCTCCTCGTAGGTAGAGTAGCTCGCAGACGGCGCGCGGGTCTCCACACACATGGAGGCAAGGCGCTCGCGCAGCTCGCGCACCTCCGTGAGGATCGACAGCACCTGATCGTGCATGCGGTCGGCACGTGCGTTTGCCTCACCGTTTTGACGCACCAGCTTTGCGTTTAATTGAAAGAGTGTGGCGTTGTCCTGCAAGAGGGCATCGTACTCGCCGCGGCTGACCTGCAGCTGTGCGCGCAGCGTTTCGTTTTCACCGCGCAAAAGATTTGCTTCGTATGTATCGCCTGTGGGATCTGCTTCACT
Organism: Clostridia bacterium; assembly: GCA_017502975.1. Classification (GTDB taxonomy): domain Bacteria; phylum Bacillota; class Clostridia; order Oscillospirales; family CAG-272; genus Firm-07. The sequence continues at coordinate 25,379 of JAFVTV010000030.1, forward strand.
GACGTAGTTTTCAAGCTCCTGTACGCGCTCCTTTAAGTGCATGCAGCGCGTGCTGTAATCAAGGGCGGAAAGCAGTGCTGCCTCGGTCTTGGTGCAGGAATGACCTGCCGTGGAGGTAAGCATGCGGATTTGTGCATCAAGCTCACAAACAGCGGCATCAACGGTCTCGCCCGTTTCGTCGCAAATGATGTTCATCGGTATATCGGCAACGGTAATGGAAAATTTTTGTCTCATAGCGGCCTCCTTTTTTTCAAACCCCTTGCGAAAAGAGAAATTTTAGAGTATAATCTTATTATAATACAACTTTATCAAATTTTCAAATACTTTTTGTAAGGAATATTAAAAAAATGTCAAGTTTAAAAAATTGTCATCGCTTGGTGGTAAAAATCGGGACCTCGACCCTCACGCACGAGGAGGGGCATCTCAACCTGCGCCGCATTGAGGCGCTGGTAAAAATTCTGTCGGATTTTAAAAATGCGGGGCAGCAGATTGTGCTGGTATCCTCGGGTGCTGTGAGTGCGGGCGTGGCGCGTCTTGGCACGCATCGCCCGACCTGTACCAAGGAAAAACAGGCAATGGCGGCGGTGGGGCAGAGTGAGTTGATGAAACTTTACTCTCGTTTTTTTTCAGACTACGGGCACACCGTTGCGCAAATGCTTCTCACGAAGGATGTGATCGACAATCCCGTTCGCCGCGCGGCGGCAGAGGATACCTTTGAAACGCTTCTTGCAATGGGGTGCGTGCCGATCGTCAATGAAAATGACAGCATCTCCACCACCGAGCTGAATTTTGGCGGTAACGATACGCTTTCCGCATATGTCGCTTTGGTGGCGCATGCCGATCTTTTGATCAACCTTTCTGACGTGGACGGTCTTTATGACAGCGATCCGCGCAAAAATCCGAATGCCAAGCTGATTTCCCGCGTGGATCATATTGACGACGGCATCCTGCAAATGGCAGGTGGCGCGGGCACGGCGCGCGGCACGGGCGGTATGGCAACCAAGCTGGAGGCGGCAAAACTGGTGTGCGATGCGGGCATTCCCATGTTTATTTTAAATGGTAAAGACCCGCACGTTTTGTACGAGTTGCTTGACGGCACGCCTGTTGGTACGTATTTTGCGGCAAAGTAAAATAAAGTAAAATAAAAAGGGCGCAACGGTCGGTTACCGACTGTTGCGCCTGTTTTCCATTTTTTGAAGTAGTGTGATCAGTGGGAGCGCAAGCGTGCAGGCGGCAAAATTGCCGATGCCGTGCAGGATGTCAAAGTAAAAGCCCTGCGCGATCCACGCAATCGTGCCCTCAAATGTGAGCCCAAAGAAAAGAGCCTGTGACGGAGCGCAAAAAACGCCAAACAAAAGGCCGTGTAGCGTGCCGAGTGCAATATAAACAGGTGCGGCTATTTTGGGGCTTATGCGGCGGGGCAGAAGCATAACAGCTGCCCAAAGAACGGTCCAAACATAAAAGTAAGGTGCCAACCAAGGGGAAAAGCCCCCCAAAAGCCCGCAAAGCAGCACAAAAATGTAAATGGGGATCAGTGCTTTCACGCGATATACAACGGTAAAAACAATGATAAAAAGCGCAATTAAGTGAATGTTGGGTGCCCACTCAAGCAAGAGCTTTGAGCAGTACATCATGGTGCCAAGCATGGAAAAAACCGTCATTTCCCGTACCGTTAAGGCGCTTTTTTTCTGCTTTTTTCTGCTTTTCGCCACAGGGCGCGCCTGTTCCGTGGGCGCGCCCGTATGGGTTGTTTCGTTGTTGTTACACATTACCATGGGCTAACCGTTTTGGTAAGCTCGTACTGATCCCCGTCAGCAATGAGGGTTGCTTTTGCGCCTGAGGTATCCTCGCCGTTCTTGGTGATCGCCCAGTAGGTCTTGTCGGTATCATAGTCAGCAACAATGCCGTTTACCTTTTTGATGTACAAGCCAAACTGACCCTCATCACCGTCGATCAGATTGTGCTCAAGAAGTGCATCCTCAAGGTTTTCCTTATCCGTATGTAGGGTAAAGGTCAGCTCCTGTCCGTCGGCCACGACCTTTACGGTGACGGTTTTTGCACCCTTACCAAACTCGGTGTCGCGCACGTAGGAGGCGGTTTCCCAGTCGCCTGTTTTGTCAACATCCGCACATGCAGTAAATGCCCAAAGCATGAGAATTGCCAATACTGCGAGTAATACGCGGCTTAAAATGTTCTTTTTCATTTGTTTAACCTCTTTTCGTTTGTTTTATACAATCAAACGAAAGCAAAAGCACCCCCCAAACGGAAACCCGTTTTGAGGGGTGCGACAAAAAACAGGCATCGGAACACTGCTTGCAAAGCGCCATACCCCCCAAATACCCGGAGATACCTTGCAGCACAAGACGATGAGCATTCCGACTGGGAGCTTTCGCCCGTAACGGCAATGGCTGTTGCGACGGATTTGCACCGTACTTTCCTCATCCCCGCAAAAAGGCTTGCGGTTGCGCGATGATGCCAAGAATGACAGCCCGCGCCGAATTGTGTTTCATTTATTTGTACGGTGCTATTGTAGCACGAATTTTGTCCCTTGTCAATTACCCTGCCGAAGTTCTTTGAAAATCAATGCTTCATTTGGAAAAGTAATGTTTTAAGATATAATCCACCACGTGCTCGGTGTTGTGGCAAACAACGGCACCGGCGAGCGTCTTAAGCTCGGGGCAGGCATTTTCCATGGCGAGCCCAAGCCCTGCTTTTTTTATCATATCGCTGTCGTTTTCGGAGTCGCCAACGGCTATCGTTTGCGCGGGGTCTATCCCAAGCTGTGCGGCAAGATGCAAAAGGGCGTTGCCCTTTCCCGCGTTTTTTGAATAGATCTCAAGGTTTTCATCGGCGGATGAGGCGATGCGCACGCCTTCAAGCCCGGCAAGTCTTTTTGCCGCCTTGGTGCGCTCATTAGCGCTTGCAAAAAACGGGCAGATCATCTCGACCTCTGTTGCCTCGCGGCAAAAGTGGGAAAAGTTCTCTTTTGGTATGCCATACAGGTAAAAGAAGCGGCGCCAACTTTCAGAGGCGTTGTGTGCAATATAGTCCTCATCGTTGTGCGTTTTTGCGTTCACATAACAGCAGCCGTCCTTGCGCAGGGTGAGCGAAACGTCGTAGTCGGCAAGGATATCCATTACTTGATTTGTTACCTCTTGATCCATACAAAGTGGGATACGGGTGCCGTTTTTTTGGTCGTAGATCGCCGCGCCGTCAGAGCAGATGATGTATTGTATTGCGGAGTGCTCACGCAGCTCTTTTGGCACCTCGGAATAGGTTCTGCCCGTGTTGATCACAAACAGGCACCCGCGCGCGACAAGCGCGCGGATGGCGCGGTCGTTTTCCTCGCTCACATGCGCACCGTGCACCAGCAGCGTGCCGTCAAGATCGCAGGATAAAATTTTGTAGTTTGGCATGGAATGCTCCTTTTTGTTGTTCCTCTCAATTATAACATTTTTCCCGTTTGCCTGTCAACGATAACTGTTTGACGTCATTGCCAAAATATGATATACTAAAGGCAAGAATTTCGTTTGTATATCACACGGCAAGGAGAATGATATGATCTATACGGTAACACTGAATCCTGCGCTGGATTACACGGTTTGGGTGGCTGACCTTGCGATGGGTAAGACCAACCGTACCGCGCGCGAGGCGCTTTGTTTTGGCGGAAAGGGCATCAATGTCTGCGCGGTGCTGGGGGCACTTGGTGAGCCCTCGGTGGCGCTGGGCTTTGCCGCGGGCTTTGTGGGCGAGGCGCTTTGTAATATGCTGCACCGCGCGCATATTATGCATGATTTTGTGCGGCTTTCCCAAGGGGAAACACGCATCAATATCAAACTGAAAACGGGCGAGGAAACCGAGATCAACGCAAGCGGGCCCGACGTGCCGCCCGATGCTATTGAGGCACTGCTTGCTAAGCTCGATATGCTCTGTGCGGGCGACACTCTGGTGCTTTCGGGCAGTGTGCCGCGCGCGGTGCCCTCTGATATTTATGAGCAAATGCTTTTGCGTATAAGGGGGCGCGAAATCCGCGTGGTTGTGGATGCCGAAAGGGCGCTGCTTTTGCCCATTTTGCCATACCGTCCCTTCCTTATTAAGCCAAATCTGCGCGAGCTTTGTGATATGGTGGGGCGCGAGCTTGTGAGCGACCAAGAGATCGTACAGGCGGCAAGGGAGCTGCAAAAGGCGGGCGCACAAAACGTGCTTGTTTCACTGGGTGGGCAGGGCGCTTTGCTGCTTGATGAGCAGGGCGAGGTACATCGTGAGGGCGCCGTTGGCGGCGCGGCGGTAAATACCGTGGGCGCAGGAGATTCGATGCTTGCAGGCTTTCTTTGCGGTGCCAAAAAGGGATATGCATATGCGCTTCAAATGGGGCTTGCCGCGGGCGGCGCCACGGCGTGCAAGGTGGGGCTTGCCACAGGAGAGGAGATCACACGGCTCATGCAAGAAAAATGAGTCTGCTACCCGAATCGTTCATCAACAAAAAGGCACAGCCTTCCACGCAGGGCTGTGCCTTTTTTGGTACTACCTGTAAAAAATTGTAATCTTGACAAATTAAAAAAGTAATATTATAATAAAATCATGTATTTAATGTTAAATAGCAACTCTTTTTGAGTTGGCATTTTGATTGCATATTTGACACGAATTGTTCAAATGGAGGTTATACTATGAGCCAAAAACCCCGCAAGCCATGGGGCATGGCAAACAAGGTCACGCTTGCATCGGTCGGTTGTCTTGTGGCAAGTGCCACGCTACTTATCGTGCTGCGTTATCAAACGTATTTTCAGCCCTTGCTACTGATCGCGTTGCTCTTATTAATGCCCGCAGCAATCAATTTTTGTTTGTTGATCCCGCGTGGCAGCTTTGGTAAAACGGAGCAGTCTGACGCACAGGCGTTGGAAAATAACACTGACGTTGATAAGGATAAGCCCCAAAAAGGATTTGGCGCGACTCTGAAAAACGGAGCTGCGCGCACGGTGCGCGCATGCGTGCGCTTGGTGGCGCGCAAGCGCACGCCTTTGCTGGCCGCCTTGATCGTTATCGCCGTGGCGGTGATAAATGTGTTCTTTTGGAGTGCGGCACGAGGCACATCCTATACCAATCGGTTGAGTTATTTTTTGCTTGTACTTATTGCTGCCGTCTTTGTGGTGTTCATTGTGCTTGGCAAGTGGTGTAAGCACCGCGCCCGTGAGATTGCACAGCGGTCCGGTGACGGCGCGACGGCAAGATACGGCATTGCCCTGCTGCGCAATCTGCAAAGCGCATTTGCCTTGGGACGTCTTGCACTGCTGCTGACGGCTGCCACCATACTGCTGATATTGCTTGGATCATACGATCTTTCCAAATGGCTCACGCTTGCCTTGGTGTTGCTGTTTGCGTACAAAACGGTGTTTATGATGATCTCACTGTTTGTGGTTTTGGTCAGACACGAGCTTGGCGTGGCACCCGAGATCACAGCCCCCGCACCGGGGGTTGAGGGCGGAAGCCTTGGCATTCTTACCTATCTTGAAAAAAATACGGGCATCAGTATGCGCTCGCTTTGGAGCATGCAGATGATCAAGCAGGCGTTGCCCTTTGCCGCGCTTGGCGCGGTGCTGTTGCTTTGGGGTGCAAGCAGTGTTGTCCTGGTCAACTCCAATCAGGAGGCGGCGCATTATCGCCTCGGCAGGCTGCAGGAGGAAACGCTGGATCCCGGTCTTCATTTCACGCTTCCTTGGCCCTTTGATAAGGTGGAGGTGTACGAAACCAAAACCGTTAGCCAAATGACAGTGGGCTATGTTTCCGAGGGGAATGCCGACAACTTCTGGACAGAAGCCCATGGCAGTGACGAGTATCGCCTGCTGCTTGGCGGTGGCAACGAGCTGGTTTCGATCAATTTGCGTGTGATGTACCGCATTTCCGATCTGCGTGCCTATCTTACGACCAGCGCCACCCCCGAGATTCTCATGAGCGCGGCGTCTTACGAGATCGTGACGATGCGCACCATTACAAGTGATCTTGATACCATGCTTTCGGGCGACCGCGCGGTGTTTGCCGAAACCTTCCGTGAGGAGCTGAGTACATATATGGCGCGATACAATACCGGCCTTGAGGTCGTTAGTGTGGTGCTTGAAAGCATTCACCCGCCCGTGGAGATCGCTGACGTGTATCAGGAGCTCATCAGCGCCGAGATCGAGGCGGAAAAGATCTTGATCAATGCAGAAGCGTACAAGGGCGAGCGCATTGCCTGGGCGTGGGTGGATTATGACAGCAAGGTGGCACTTGCCAATATTGAACGCTACGATGCGATCGGAGCGGCTAAGGGGTCGGTTGCAGAATTTCTTGCAAGCGTGGAGGCAGATAAGGCTTACCCCGATGACTACCGCTATTACAAGTACATGCAAGCCATTTCCGAGGCGTATTCCGGTGCAAAGATCGTGATCGTCGGAAACGGCGTCAACGAGGAAAACATTTACATCGGAAGTATTACTTCCGATGCAAAGGAGTGAGGAATCTATCATGAGTAAAAGAAAGATAAATGATGCAAAGCAGCTGATCGCAGAGAGCACTGCAACCAATGCGCCTGCGAAAAAGAAGGAGGGGGCTCTCGGTATAATGAGCAGAGTGGCAAAATATTTGACCGCTGCTATCGTGCTCTTGGTGCTCTTCTGGTTTGGATTTACCTACGAGGTGCGTGAGGGCAGCTGCGCTGTGGTTTTGCGCTTTGGCGCGGTGCGCGCCGAAACCGAGGAGGCAGGGCTTTACATGAAGCTGCCATGGCCCTTTGAAACTGTTGTAACGTATGATGACCGTCTGATCACGCTTGAATCAAACCGACTGGAAACGACAACAAAGGACAAGCGCAATATCATTTTGCAATCCTGTGCGGTGTGGGAGATCGCTGACCCCGTGCTCTATCACAACAGCGTTGGCGCGGCAGGCGTAGCGGAGTCGTATATTCAGGCGCAGATCTTTAGTGCCACGAACAGCACACTTGGTGCATACGAGCTTACGTCCCTTGTTTCGCTTGAAAAGGAAAATATCAAGATCGATGAGATCCAAAATGAGATATTTACCCGTGTGAAGGAGAATTGCCTCGTCAATTACGGCATCAATGTGGTGGATGTGAGCATCCTGCGCTTGTCCTTGCCGGATCAAAACCTGAATGCGGTGTTTGAGCAGATGCGCGCGGACCGTGAAAAGGATATTGATATTATACTTGCAGAGGCTGAAAGAAAGGCAAACGAGATCACATCGGGCGCGGATGTTGAGGCGGCGGATAGAGTCAATCAAGGCGTGATCGATGCGGCAGCTATTAAGGCGCAGACAGAAACCGAGGTTGCCAAGATCTATGCCGATGCGCAAGCTGCCAATATCGAGCTTTATAAATTCCTCAAAAACCTTGATACGGTGGTATCTTCTGTAAACAACTCAACGATTTTGGTCGTGAAAGCAGATGAGTATCCCTTTAACATTTTGACCGAGTACTCGAAAAATATGGAGATCGAGGGTGATCAGACCGTTATCAAGGATCTTACCTACATTCTCACTAAGCTCCCCGAGGCGGAGCGCGAGGCGCTCATCAACGGTATTGCCGCACTGATTGAGCAGGCTGCCGCGGATAACGGCATTACGATGCCGTAAGGAGAGTGTATATGAAGCAAAAAACATTATTTGCGGACATTCTTGAAACGGTTACCAAGTATTTTTTGGTGCTGGTCATTCTTGTGGTCATCGGTATCTTCCTTTCGGGCCTTCGTGTGGTTGAAACGGGCAACGTAGCTGTGGTGCTGCGCTTTGGCAAGCTGGTGGGCGACAATTATGAGGAGCAGGTGCAGGAGCCGGGGCTCATGTTTGCATTTCCCTATATCATCGATGAGGTCATCATGGTCCCTACGGGGAGAGTGATGGAGCAAAAGGTTACCACGTATTACACGGATCCTAACGAGGCTACTACGCTTGATGGCGGATATGTGATCACGGGTGATCAAAATATTGCCGTGGTAGCTGCTTCTGTAAAATACGTTATTTCGGATCCTGTTGCGTATGCGTTGTACGTAAAGGATATTTCCGCTGTGATAAACACCTCCGTGAGCACCGCCATGCTCAACGAGGCGGCACGCGTTAATGTTGACAATTTGCTTACTGACGGCAAGGATGCCTATGCCAAGTCGGTCTTAAAGCGCGCACAGGAAAAGCTTGCCGTTATGGGAGCCGGTGTCACGCTTACCACTGTAGAGCTGACAAACGTCAGCATGCCCGAGGAGGTGCGTGACGTGTATGAGGCGGTCAATTCCGCTACCGTACAGGCGACGACCACTGTGGAACGTGCCAATCAATACAAGGCAGGACTGCTGTTGGCGGCAGATTCAGAGGTAACGACGCTGGTCGCTGAGGCAAACGCCGAATTTTCAAGAAAGATTGCAGTGGCAAACACGGAGCTCGCGGAGTTTTGGGGCGTGCTTGATGAATATGAGCAGCGACCCGATGTTGTAAAAACGCGCATCTATTCCGCCAAATCCATTGCCTTTATGCAAAAGCTGAAAAAGGTCTACGTGGTGCAAGACGGGGATAATAAGATCTTTATCAATCCGTAGTTGTGTACAGTGGGGTGTATATATGGAAAATATTGATCATATGGGCCGTAGCAGCTTGGAGGCCCTCTCTCGGGATAATCTCACCGAGCAGGGGCGCAAAAAGCTGACACGGGATATTATATGCGGGCTGATTACGCTGACCTGTCTTGCGGTGGGGCTGTTTTATACCTACATATTAAAGGGGCAGCATGAGATCGTGCCGCAGCTGCTGTATTTCGTCGGTGTGCTCATTGAGGGCGTGCCCGTGATCGTGGCAGGTGTGAAGGGTATTTTTACAAAAAATTTAACAAACGCTATGGAGATCCTGGTGGGCGTCGCGGTTGTTGCGTGTGTGTTTCAGAAGGAGCTGATCCTCGGCTTGCTGATCCCACTCATCCTTAATGTGGTGCATTTGCTCGAGGAGCGCAGCATCATGGGTGGGCGTGACGTCATTGAAGGGCTCAAAAAAATGCAGCAGACCACAGCGGTGCTTCTTGCAGATGGTGAGGAGCGCGAGGTGGACGCGCGCACCCTTGAGATAGGGCAACAGATCGTGATCAAGCCCGGGTGCTGCATCCCGATCGATGGCGTTGTGGTAAGTGGCGAAACCGATATTGACCAAAAATCTCTGACGGGTGAGCCCCAGCCCGCACGTGCGGCTGTGGGTGACACGGTATATGCGGGCACGGTCAATCTTACGGGTAGGATCGTGGTAGAGGTAAAGCGCGCGTACGTGGACACCTCTTTTTCCAAGATCTTGAGATTGCTTGAGCAATCCGAGGGCATCTCGGTGCCCGAATCTCGCCTCACGGACCGCTTCCTCGGATATTATATTCCGTTTGTGCTGGCTGTGGCAGGTGCTGTGGCGCTTGTCAGCGCGGATATTGGAAAGGCGATCGCCATTTTGGTGGTTTCCTGCCCCTGTGGGCAGATGCTGGTCAGCTCAGCGCCCATGATCGCGGCGCTTTCGGTTTCTACCAAGCGCGGCATTCTGATCAAAAACTCCAAGTTTATCGAGGAGCTTACCGAGATAGATACCGTTGTGTTTGATAAAACAGGTACTGTGACATGCGGCGAGCTCTGCCTTGATGCCGCCATCCCCTATGGCAATGTGACTGAGGAGGAGCTGCTGCGTACCGCGGCTTCTGTGGCGGTAGGATCGGTACATCCCGTTTCACGCGCGATCGGCGCGGCGACAAAGCATCTTGATTTCGATCGCGCGCTTGAGGTGCGTGAGATCTCGGGCGGTGGCGTGGAGGCACAGAGTGCCGAGGGTGGCGCCGTGATCCGTTTTGGCAGACGGGAGTGGCTCGAGAGCGTTGGCGTAGCGATCCCCGTCGGCTTTCCTGAGGGCGCTTTGGGTAGTGTAAGCTATGTTGCGCGTGATGGGGAGCTGCTTGGTGCTGTGTGCTTTAACGATACCGTGCGCGAAAATGCCGCGGCGTGTGTGTCGGAGTTGCGTGCGCTTGGCGCGGGCAGGACCGTGATCCTCACGGGCGACCGCGAGGAGCCTGCTGCGGCAATTGCAGCAGAAATTGGTGTGGATGAGGTCATGGCAAAGCTGTTGCCGCAGGATAAGCTTGAGCGCCTGCGCGAGATCTCGGTGGGCGAGCATAACGTGCTTGCTGTGGGTGACGGTATCAACGATGCGCTGATCCTGCGCGAGGCAACGGTTGGCATCGCCATGGGCGCTATGGGCTCGGATCTAGCCATTGAATCCGCTGATATTGCGCTGATGAATAACAACCTTATGAATATACCGTTTGTGGTGTCACTCGCGCGCCAAACGCGCCGTGTGATCTATCAAAATCTGGTGCTGTCGATCGGCATCACCGCTGTGATGATGTCCCTTTCCGCCCTTGGCGTGATCAGTGCGCTGGCGGGAACCGTGCTTCACAATTTCGGCGCATTTGTTGTGCTGCTTAACAGCTCTCGCATCTTGCGCAAGCAATAACTGCTATATAGAAGGAGAAAACCGTGATCTACACACTTGAAAATGAATTCCTTACGGTCAAGATATCTGATCTTGGTGCGGAGCTGAAGTCCTGCGTTTTAAAGGCGGATGGCTGTGAATATCTTTGGCAGGGAGATCCTACCTATTGGAAGGGAACATCCCCTTGGCTCTTTCCCATTTGCAGCAATCTTTTTGAGGGGCAATATACCTATCGCGGCAAGACTTATCGCATGTCCCAACACGGCTTTGCACGCAAGCAGGTCTTTGCTGTCAGCGAGCAGAGCGACACATCGCTGACATTTGCGCTTGTCCCCAACGAGGAAACGCGCAGCTGCTATCCCTTTGAGTTCTTGTTTTCTGTGAAATACGAGCTGGTAGGCATGCAGCTGAATTGCCGACTCTTGGTAGAAAATCGCGGTGAGGATCTGATGTATGCCACCGTGGGCGGCCACCCCGGCTTTAATGTGCCGCTTTTGGGAGAAGGGGAATATACCGACTATTATCTTGAATTTTCTGAGCCGTGCAGCCCCGATTATGTGGTGTTTACCGAGGCGTTTTGTGACAGCGGTAAACGTTTGCCCTATCCCTTGGAGGGTGGCAAGCGTTTGTGGCTCTCGCACGATCTATTCCGCGTGGACGGCATTTTCCTCTCGGGCATGTCAAAGAGCGTGACGCTGAAATCGGATAAAGCCGCGCACAGCGTAACGGTATCCTATGGCGATGCGCCCTATGTTGGCTTTTGGTCCTCGCAAAACGACGGCCCTTATGTTTGTGTAGAGCCTTGGTATGGTATGGCATCGCAGGACGGTGTTTTGCCGATCGAGCAAAAATGCAATATGTTTCGCCTTTTGCCGGGCACGGAAAAATGCGTGGAGCTCTCGATTTTGTTTGAGTGAGAGCCGCGTGCAGAGCCCAACCGTAAAAGAAAAAATTCTTTCACAAAGCAGCGCATTTGCTAAGATGCGCTGCTTTTTTAGCTTTCTCATAGTGGGAAAAATAATTTTACTCAAAAAGTACAATTTATGCACCTGATAAAAATATTTTTCCGCTTTTGGAAAAAATAAGTCAAAAACCTCTTGACAAAGGGAAAAAGTGCTGATATAATGATAGCAGTTCAGCGATGGCGCCCCTATTTGCGGGTATATATCGCGCATTACTTATAAAGGAAGGTAATCATGATGAAAGCAACCTCTAAAAAAACAGCCGCCACACTTTGCGGTGCTGATGCTACCGAAAGAAAAAAGGCGCTTGATACCGCCATTAAGCAGCTTGAGCGCGATTTTGGCGCCGGCACGATCATGAAGCTGGGTGAAAACACGCACATGGAGGTGCAGGCTGTTCATACAGGCTCGCTTTCCCTTGATATGGCGCTGGGTATTGGCGGTGTGCCGCGCGGCAGAATTATTGAGATCTTTGGCCCTGAATCCTCCGGTAAGACCACGGTTGCGCTTCATATCGTTGCCGAGGTGCAAAAAACAGGCGGTCAGGCAGCGTTTATCGATGCCGAGCATGCGCTCGATCCCGTATATGCCAAGGCGCTTGGTGTTGATATTGATAATCTGCTTGTTTCTCAGCCCGATTGCGGTGAGGATGCGCTGGATATTACCGAGGCGCTTGTGCGCTCCGGTGCCATTGACGTGGTAGTAATCGACTCGGTGGCGGCGCTTGTGCCCCGTCAGGAGATCGAGGGCGATATGGGTCAGTCGCAGGTCGGTGTGCAGGCGCGCCTCATGTCGCAGGCAATGCGTAAGCTCTCGGCTGTGATCTCTAAGAGCAATGCCGTTGTCATCTTTATCAACCAGCTGCGCGAAAAGGTCGGCGTGATGTACGGAAATCCCGAAACCACAACGGGTGGCCGCGCACTTAAGTTCTATGCTTCGGTGCGCATTGACGTGCGCAAGACCGAGCAACTGAAAAACGGCAATGATATTTACGGCAACCATGTAAAATGCAAGATCGTTAAGAATAAGGTCGCACCCCCCTTCCGTGTAGCGGAATTTGATATTCTTTACGGCAAGGGTATTTCCCGCGCGGGCGAGCTGGTGGATATCGGTCTTGCGCTTGACGTGATTCAAAAAAGCGGCTCGTGGTTCTCCTATAACGGAGAGCGCTTGGGGCAGGGCAAGGATAATATCAGAAAGATGCTTGAAACCAACGCGGCACTTTTTGCAGAGATCGATGAAAAGATCCGTGCGCGCTCTGCAAGCATGGATATGAAGGAAGAAACCTTTGACGTGGACGACGAGGACGAGGAGGATTTCGACCTGCAGGCACTGAACATGGGCGATGACAACTGATAGAAAAATAGAGTTATCTCACGTGCGCGCCGCCGATGGCGGCGCGCGCCTTCTCTTGCATATTCAAATTTCGCAAGGGGAGCAGGCAAACAGGGAAATACTGACGGCTTTTGCCGCGCGCCTTTCTCACGTGCCGCAATGCGGTGCGCTAAGTGAGTGTGAATATAAAGATCTTGTTGCCGAGGACCAAATGACAAAGGCGCTTGATATGGGGCTGCGTTTACTTGGCGCGGGCGCGGTGTCACAGGTAAGGTTGATACAAAAAATGCAGCAACGTGGCGTTGGAAAAGAGATTGCCACGGCGGCAGCGGCAGAGCTTTTTGCGCGCGGTTATGCCGATGAGGCGGCAGGGGCGTTACGTGAAGCGGAAAAGGGAATTGGTAAGCTGTGGGGTGATCGGCGTATTTTACTTGACGTGCGTGCCAAGGGATACGGCGAGGCAAGTCTTGTGGCTGTAAAAAATTTTTTGCTCGCACAAAATGCCGTAAAACGGTGCGAAAAACTGATAGCACGTCGCCGTATGGCGCTACCCTTGACCGAGGCGGATGCCGCGCGTTTTGTGTCGTCACTTGTGCGCTACGGATACACTGTACATGAGATCAAGCAGGCAATATCGCAAAAAAACGAGCATTGATCTCATCATAATGCCAAAAATTCAAAGAGCCGTGTGTCAAGCACGGCTTTTTGTGGCAGCGTGGCACTATAATAATGAAGGGTGTGGGTTTACAAAATGAGAAAAATGGAGTATAATATAAACATAGATATGCAAGAAGGGATAAATCGATCCATGAAATTAACAGAAAAAACGGTAAGTTCTAAGGCTATTTTTGACGGCAACGTGCTTCACGTTCGTCTTGATGCCATTGAACTGCCAAACGGCAAGCCCGCAACCCGCGAGTATGTGCACCACATCGGTGCTGTTGCGGTTTTGCCCCTTACCGATGAGGGCGAGGTGGTGCTGGAGCGCCAATATCGCTACCCGTATCACGAAGTTTTAGTGGAAATTCCCGCAGGTAAGCTCGAAATCCCCGAGGAGGATCCGCGCAAAGCGGCGCTGCGTGAGCTTGAGGAGGAAACGGGAGCCCGTGCCAAAGAGCTGATATATCTTGGCGATTTTTATGCCTCGCCTGCTATTTTGGATGAGCGCATTCGCCTGTACCTGGCGCGAGGGCTTACCTTTGCAGCGTCACACACTGATGAGGATGAGTTTCTTGAGGTCTTTCGCATGCCGCTTGAGGAGTTGGTTGCCGAGGTTATGGCGGGCAATATTCCCGACGGTAAAACGCAGCTTGCGGCAATGCGCGTGTTTCATATGCTAAAAAATGAGGAGGAAGAAAAGAAAAATGAAACTGAGCTATAAGCGCACGGTGTTTGTGGGATTTGCCTTCTTTTTAATTACAGCCTTTTGGCAAGCCTATGATACCATCGTACCAAAGATCTTAACCGATAAATTTGGCCTTGCGCAAACGATATCGGGTGCTATTATGGCGCTTGACAACATATTCGCGCTTGTCTTGCTGCCCATATTCGGTGCGATCTCCGATAAGGTCAGCAGTCGCTTTGGGCGGCGCACCCCGTTTATTGTGATCGGCTCTATTTGCGCCGCGGTGCTTTTGGTGTCACTTTCCGTGGCAGACAGCGCGCAGCTCGACAGGCTTGAGGCGGTTTCAGCCACCGAAGGCGAGGCTTATACCGAGTCGCTTGGCGCGATCTGGGATGCGAATCCCGAGGTTGGCGATTGGCGCGCGGATAGCCTGATGACAGAGAAAAAGCCGTTGCAGGAAATGATCTCGCGCGATGCGTTTACCGCAATTCCCATGACGGTACTCGATGCCAACGGCGATAGCACCACCAATGCGGATTACAGCAATATCGTAGTGCCCGCAAGGCAGGCGTATGCCGCCGCAACGACTGCGGCAAGCCCCGCGCCCTTAGTCATCTTTATGGTGCTGCTGTTCTTCACCTTGATTGCAATGGGCACCTTCCGTTCTCCTGCTGTTGCGCTGATGCCCGACGTTACCGTAAAGCCCCTTCGCTCTAAGGCAAATGCCGTGATCAACCTCATGGGTACGGCAGGCGGTATTCTTGTGTTACTGCTCGGTACCGTCTTTGGCACGGGCAAGGCGCAAAACGCGCTGATGAACTATACCACCTTTTTTGCCATTGTGGCAGGCATTATGTTAGTAGGTCTGGCGCTCTTTTTGTGGAAGGTGCGCGAGAATGCTTGGGCTGCCGAAATGCAGGCTGAGAGCCAGCGCCTGGGGCTTGATGCGCCCGAGGAAACGGCACATGAGGATGCCGAAATGCGTACGCTCACTAAAGGGGAAAAGATCTCGCTGTTTTTGATCCTGGCCTCCGTGGTCTTCTGGTTTATGGGCTACAATGCCGTTACCAGCAAGTATTCGGTCTATGCAAGCACGGTGCTTAACGTGGATTATAACACCACGCTACTCATCGCGCAGGCTGCCGCAATCGTTTCCTATCTGCCTGTGGGGCTGCTTTCCTCTAAACTTGGCAGAAAAAAGATGATCCTTGGCGGTGTCGTTATTCTTGGCGTTTCCTTCTTCTTTGCATCCTTCTTTAGCGCCGAGAGCCCGCAGGTCGTCAAGCAGATCCTCATGCCCCTCTTGTTTGCTACGGCAGGTATTGGCTGGGCTACCATTAATGTAAACTCTTACCCCATGGTAGTAGAGCTTTCCCGTGGCAGCAACGTCGGCAAATATACAGGCTTTTACTACACGGCAAGCATGTCAGCGCAGGTGGTTACCCCCATACTTTCGGGTCTGTTCCTTGATTATATCAGCTGGCGTACGCTCTTTCCGTATGCGGCTGTCTTTGTGGCACTTGCCTTTGTTACCATGTTCTTTGTACGCCATGGCGACGCGAAGCCTGCGGCTAAGGAAACCGTGCTTGACGGCATTGGAGGTGCTGACTGATGCACCCTGTGATCCTTGTTTTGGTCATCTTTTTTGCTACCGTATGTGGATTTTTCCTCATTTGGCTTGCCCTGATTGCCCCTAGAGCGCGCAAACGCGCGGTAAAGCCGTTTCTGCGCCCCTATGCCCACCGTGGGCTTTGGGGTGACACTGCGCCCGAAAACTCGCTTGCGGCATTTGAGCTTGCCGTGAAGGCAGGCTTTGCCATTGAGCTTGACGTGCAGCTGTCATCCGACGGCGAGGTCATGGTCTTTCACGATTATACACTCACGCGTATGTGCGGCAAGGACGTAAAGCTTGCCGCGCTTACCGCCGCCGAGCTTGCGACATACACGCTGGGCGATACCGCGCAGCATATTCCCACCTTGGCACAGGTGCTGGCGCTGGTTGACGGGAAAGTGCCGCTTCTCATTGAGCTGAAGGGGGAGAGCGGCAACACCGCGCTTTGCCCTGCCGTTGCCGCCCTGCTTGATGATTACAAGGGGGAATGGTGCGTGGAAAGTTTTAACCCGTTGCTCTTGCGTTGGTTTAAAAAGAACCGCAAGGATGCGGTGCGTGGGCTTTTGTCGACCGACCTCATTAAAGAGAAGAAAAGCGGCTCACGTGTGCTGAATTTTGCGCTATCCGCGCTTTGGCTCACTTTCCTTTGCCGCCCTGCCTTTCACGCGTGGGATCAGCATTATACCCGCCGCCTTGCGCTTCGCTGCGGTATCAAATGCTTTGGCGCGGCATCGCTTGTTTATACTGTAAAAAATCAAGCCGATTACGACCGCCATTTGTTGGCGGGCAATTATCCTATTTTTGACGGCTTTGTGCCGCGATCATGATTTTAAGTAAGAAAAAATGGGCAGAGAACGCAACGCGTTCTCTGCCCATTACTGTTAGTGGGTATTTTGTTGCTGCCGCTTTTGGCGTTAGGCGGAGCGAAGTGCCTCAATGGGGTTCATTTTTGCGGCACGGCGCGCGGGCAGCAGTCCGAAAATGACACCTACCACAAGCGAGAAGAGCAATGCAAGCATGACTGTCATAGGATTAAAGCTAAACGTATATCCGATCAGCAGCGAGGCAATATAGGATGCGCCAAGTCCGAGCAAGACGCCAATAATGCCACCGAACAGGCTGATAATGACAGCCTCAATCAAAAATTGCAGCAGAATGACACTCGGGCGAGCGCCAAGAGCTTTTCTAAGACCGATCTCGGCGGTGCGCTCCGATACGGTGACAAGCATCATATTCATAATGCCGATGCCGCCTACCATAAGCGCAATGACTGCAATACCTGCGAGCATACCAAGGACAAGGTCGGTGATGGTGACCACCATGTCAAGGATCTCCTCTTGATTGACTACGCTGTATCCATTATCGCCCGCGCTGTTAAGCAATGTGGCACAAAGATTTTCCACGCGTGCGATCACCTCATCCGAATCCGAGGAGGTGCTGATCACAACGTCAAAGCTGTCGGGCAATCCCATGGAAAAGGTCTGCACAGCGGTGGTGTAGGGCACAATGATCGAGCTGTTACCCGTCACGTCAATGCCCACCAATTCATTCATGACACCGATGATAGTGCAATCGGTGTTGTTGATCTTGATGATCTCACCAACGGGTGAGTAGTTGCCGTAAAGGCGCTGCCACAGATCATACCCGAGCACGCAGACGTTGGTCCGATATGTGACATCATCTGTGGAAATGCTTCTGCCGTACATCATGCCTGCGTTTTTGGTGTAGGTGGAAAAATAAAAATCATTTACCCCCATAACGCGGCGAGAAATGGTATAAACGCCGTCATATTTGCTGTTGGTGAGCTCGGGCATCAGTGTTAATATGTGATAGGAGGAAAGTTGAGGGGCTACGCCTTCAACGCCCTCAAGGCGCGCAAAGTGCTCTAACTCCTCATCGGTAAAGCCGGGCTTTACGGTGGTATTATGGATCGTAACGGTGGCGCGGTTGCCGCCAAGCCCCGAAAGTTGATCAATAACCGAGTCGGTCACGCCCTGCCCGATCGTCAAAAGGGCAAGGATAGAGGTAATGCCGATAATGACGCCAAGCATGGTGAGAAACGTGCGCATGGCATTGGCACGCAGATTGGAAAAGCTCATGCGGATCGTGCTTAAGAAAAACATACCGTCAGCCCTCCTCACCAAGCTCAAGCGCCTCATATTCCTCTTTGCTGTAAAGTTTGCCGTCAAGGATATATACGGTGCGCGAGGCAAAGGAGGCAACCTTGTGATCGTGCGTGATCATAACCACAGTGATCCCTTCCTTGTTCAGAGATTGAAAGATATCCATAATTTGCGCACCCGTGGCGCGGTCAAGGGCGCCCGTAGGCTCGTCTGCAAGCAGAATGCGCGGGCGCGTGACAAGGGCGCGGGCAATCGCCACGCGCTGCTGCTGTCCACCCGAAAGTTGACGGGGCAGGTTATTTGCCTTGTCGGCAAGACCAACGCGTTCAAGCTCCGCCATGGCGCGCGCGTAGCGCTGTGCGCGCGGCACCTTGGCATAGATAAGGGGCAGCATCACATTTTCGATTGCCGAAATGCGAGGCAGCAGCTGAAAACTTTGAAATACAAACCCGATATCGCGGTTGCGAATACGCGCCATGGTGCGCTCGGGCAGCCCCTTTACGGTGCGACGCCCCAACATATAGGTGCCGCTATCCGCCACGTCAAGACAGCCGATAATGTTCATTAAGGTTGATTTTCCCGATCCCGAGGGACCGAGAACGGATACAAATTCCCCCGCATCTACGGTAAAGGTGATGCCGTGAAGCACAGGGAAGTGTACATCGCCCATTTGATAGGACTTGGTGATGTCCGTAAGGGAAATAACAGGCTTGCCGGCGGACATTAGAACAGGGATCCTATCAGTGTGGAATCTGCTATGTAACGCAGAACGTCACCCTCGTTCAGCGTGTAGCCCTCTGCCGCAACAACGGCGGCATCGGTGCCGGTGGAAAGCGTGATCTTGATATAGACGCGCTTCTCCTTCTTTTCGGCATCAAGCACCGTTACATAAGGCCTTTTTGCATCGTCGTAATAAATGCATTTTGTGGGCACAATCAGGGCATTTTCCACCACAGTCTTTTGCGCGGAAACCGTGACCGAATAATTGTCAAGCAGTTCCTCGGCGCGCACGTTATCGGCAAGATCAATGCCAAGGTAGGCTACGGTGTTGTCGGTCAAAAATGCATCGTAATAAGAATAATCGCCGATTTCGTTGCCATCGGCATCCTGAACGATGTGGGAAAATACCAAGCGTCCAAGGAGCACGAAATAGGACACGCCCGAGGTGTTTTTGCCCGTTTCGATCTCCACGATCTCGGCAAGCAGCTCGCGCCCTGACAGCGCGTTGATGCCAACCGAGGCATATACGCGCTCACCAGCCTGCATGCGTGCGTGAATGCCCGCAACATCGTATTCGCTGAGCGTAAAGGATACGAAAAGTTCGCTGTAGGATACGCGGAAAAGATTGTTATCGAGTATCAGAATGTCGCCCTTGCGCCAGGTGAAATGGGAAACGGTGAACTCGATCTCGTCTACGTGCTCAAGCTCAGCAAGGATAAGATCACCGATCCTTTGCGTGGTGACGGTCACGGCACCGCTTGCATCCTCGCGCCAAAACTCATCCGGAAATGCCGACGGGTCTGTGTCGGAAACGCCCTCGCGCAGCAGCAGGAAAAGCACGTATTCCTTTACGTTTTCCGCATCGGTCGTACCTGCCGAAACCTCAATGGCATAGTATTCGGCTGCTTTTTCCCAATCAAAATACACGGGTGTCAGCGTAATCAGATCACAGCTTGCATCGGCGGTGCTAAAATCGGTTTCCTTGCCAAGGTAATCCTTGTTGACCCACGTAACGCGGTAAAGGATAGGCCCCTGTGAGCCCTCACCGAGCAGTGTAACAAGATTTACGGCATAGTCGTTTTCTATAATGTCGGAGATCGTCTTGGGATCCTCAACGGTCAGGGCGGCAAGCGGTATGTCGGTTTCAAAAGCCAGATTTTTTACCACTCCCGTAGAGGAAAGACTGCTTGAGAGCGAGGCGCGTACCACCGAAGCCTCAGCCAGCGTTCCCTTGGTTTTTCGTGTGGAAAAATATACAATGGTGACAACAGCCGCCGCAATCAGCAGCACGGCAACAATGGCGTAGAGAATGCGCATGCGTATAATTCTTTTTTTCATAACGACCTCTATGTTTGTGTAATGATATATCTATTGTAATATGTTTTTCTCTTGCCTGTCAAGGGAAATACAAAATTTCACACAAGCAACACAATTCCCCCTGAGGATATTCAAACATATCCTCAGGGGGAATTGTGTTACAGTTCGTTTACCACATCATCCATGTTGTAAAAGCCTGCGGGCTTGCCTGCCATGAAGTGCGCGGCACGTAAGGCGCCCGTGGCAAAGACCTCGCGCGAGGCGGCGCTGTGCGAGAGGGTAATGACCTCATCCTTGCCCAAGAAAAGCACATCGTGCTCACCCACAACCGTGCCGCCGCGCACGGCGCTGATGCCGATCTCGCCGCGCTCACGCGCACGGCGCACGCTTTGGCGCTCATAAACGTAAGGATGTGCGGCGCTGTTGTCGGCATCCTTGATACAGTCGGCAAGCATCAAGGCTGTACCGCTGGGGGCATCCAACTTTTTGTTGTGGTGCTTTTCGATGATCTCTACATCAAAATCTGCGCCAAGCGTGGCAGCCGCCTTGCGGCACAGTGCCATCAAAAGATTGATGCCGAGCGACATGTTGCGCGAGAAAAATACGGGTACACAGAGGGCAGCCTCCTTCATCTCGGCAAGTTCTTCCTCGCTGTGCCCTGTGGTGCAGACCACAATAGGGGTGGAGGTGCGCTTGGCGTAGGCAAGCAATCCCGACAGAGCCGCGTGATGCGAGAAATCCACAATAACGTCAGCCTTTCCGCCAAACTCATCCGCGCAGGTATAAACAGGATAGGGGTTGGCGGCTGAAGGGTTGATATCCACACCCGCAACGATGCGGTCGCCATTTGCGGTGGCTGCGGCACTCAGCGCCGCGCCCATGCGGCCGCCACAGCCGCAAAGCATAATGTTTAACATGTTTGAACTTCCTTTCGGCCCTTATTTGATCAGAGCGTAGTCCTTCATTACGGCAAGTAGTTTTTCATAGTTTGCCGTTTCCATTTCACAAAGGGGCAGACGGAGCTCATCGCTGCAAATACCCATGAGCGCGGCGGCGGTCTTTACGGGAACGGGGTTGACCTCGCAGAACAGGGTGTTGATGAGCTTTAGATATTTCAGCTGCATGGCGGCGCCTGTTTTGTAATCACCCTTCAGGCAAGCGGCACAAAGGTCGTGCGTTTCCTTGGGCAAAAGGTTGGAAACAACAGAGATCACGCCCTTGCCGCCAAGCGCCATGATCGGTACGATCTGGTCGTCGTTGCCGGAGTATACGTCAAGTGCATCGCCGCACTCATCAAGGAGCTGCGCAATAGCCGAAAGATTGCCCGATGCCTCCTTTACCGCAACGATACGCTCGTGCTTTGCAACCTCCTTGTATACCGAAATGGGAATGTTGACACCGGTACGGGAGGGAACGTTATAAAGAATGATCGGCTTGTTTGTCGCATCGGCAGTGTTTAAGAAATTGCGGATAAGGCCCTTGGGCGTTGCCTTGTTGTAATAGGGGGTAACGATCAGCAAGGCATCATATCCGACATCGCACGCAAAGCGGGAAAGCTCGATACCGTAGGCGGTGTCATTACTGCCTGTGCCTGCAATGATCGGCACGCGCCCCGCAACCTTTTCGGCTGCAAAGCGCAGCACCTCGCAGTGCTCCTCGTGGGAAAGGGTAGATGCTTCACCTGTGGTACCCGCAATTACAAGCGCATCAATGCCACCGCTGATTTGGCTGTCGATATGCTTGCCCATGGTGTCAAAATCCATGACGCCGTTTTGAAAGGGGGTGATAATGGCGGTGGCGGCGCCTTCAAAAATGGTGGGTTTCAGTTTACTCATACTTTGTTCCTTTCTGCGGAAAAACACAAAAAATAAAAAAACTGGTTGAAAACCAGCTGTATTTGTACTATAATATGATAAGGCGCACCTTACCGCACATATACAGATAGCTCTCCATCAAATCTTGACGACAGTCCCACAGCTTTGAACCGTGCAGACCAGCAAGCCGTTCACCGCGAACACCTCACTTCGGCACGCTACGCTCCCAACGCGGGCTCAAGCGGCAGCGGTTGCCTTGCCCGTGTGAGGTCGCAATGTGCACCTCTATCATTATATTATGTTTTCCCGACCAAGTTGGTCTTCCTATTTATATTAACACAATCTTATGTGCTTGTCAACGCTTTTTTAAAATTTATCTTGTGGCAAGCGAAAGGAACCGTATGTCAAATATTATTGTCAATGAAAAGGTAAAAACAGATTTGAAAACATCTGATTTTTATTATGATCTGCCACAGGAACTGATTGCACAGCACCCGCTGGAGCAGCGCGATACCTCACGCATGATGGTGCTTGACCGTAAGGCGCAAACGCTTACGCATAAGCATTTTTATGACATTGTGGAGTATCTGAATCCCAACGACGTGCTTGTGATCAACGATTCTAAGGTGATTCCCGCCCGCCTTTACGGGCACGTGACGGGCAGACCCGATGCCGGCATTGAACTGCTTTTGCTTCGCCAGCGCGAACTCGATACGTGGGAAACACTGGTAAAGCCCGGCAAACGCGCACGCATTGGCGCGGAACTTACGTTTGGGCAGGGGTTGCTTACCGCGACTGTAACAGACATTGTAGAGGAAGGCAACCGCTTGATCAAATTTGAATATGACCGCCAACGGTATGCGAATATCTATGATATTTTGCATGAGATCGGCATGATGCCGCTCCCTCCCTACATCACCGAGCGCCTGGCCGATAACAGCCGTTACCAAACGGTTTACGCAAGGGAGGAGGGATCTGCCGCGGCACCCACCGCAGGTCTGCATTTTACCCCTGAAATCTTGGAGCGTGTGCGCGCGAAAGGCGTGGCGATTGCGCCTGTTATGCTTCATGTGGGGCTTGGCACGTTTCGCCCCGTCAAGGCGGATCGGCTGGATGAGCATGTGATGCACACCGAATTTATTTCGGTAAGTGAGGAGAGTGCCGCGCTCATTAACGCGCGCCGCGCCGCGGGCGGGCGCGTGATCGCCGTGGGCACCACATCCTGCCGCACGCTGGAAAGCGTGACCGATGAAGTGGGAATTGTGCACCCCGTTTGCGGGGATACGGGCATTTTTATCTATCCCGGCTACCGCTTTAAGGCAGTGGATGCCTTGATCACCAATTTCCACCTGCCCGAAAGCACACTGGTGATGCTGGTTTCCGCATTTTATGATCGCGAGGCGGTGTTGTCGGCGTATGAAACGGCAGTACATGAAAAGTATCGCTTTTTTTCCTTTGGCGACTGCATGCTGATCGTATAAGATCCGCAAGATTGCGCTGCGCGCGGCCCTGTACTTTTAATTGAAAACAAAGTGAAAATTTTTAGGTAAAAATGAAAAAAATTCCCTGTTTTGCGTTACAATAACATCATTGTGTACTTGCCCCTGTGGGGGCGGAGAGGAGAACTCATGTTTGGTGTGGATCTGTTGGTCGATATCGCCACCTCTGCTGTAGCGGTGTTGATCACGGTATTGGCAATTTATTTGGCGATGCGCTTGCTTGGCAAGTTGGCAAAGTTTTTTATTATGATCATTGTGGTGGTATTTTTGATATGGCTCTTCTTTTCGGACAGCAGCTTTCTTAGCGAGATCATATCTACTGCCAAATCGGTGGGATTGGGCTCTTGAAGGCTTCTCGCAATGTCCTTAAATTGCCACTGTGCCGTTGCCTTTCTCTTGGGCAACGGCATTTTGAAAATACAAGAAAGGGGTGGTAACGGTGGAGAAAAAACCGCAAATTCTTGCCATAGTAGGTCCAACCGCCAGCGGAAAATCTGCGCTTGCTGAGGCGCTTGCGGTGCGGTTGAACGGTGAGATCGTTTCCTGCGATTCCATGCAGATCTATCGCGGCATGGATATCGGCACGGCAAAACCGGATGTGGAAACGCGTGCACGTGTGCGCTATCATTTGATCGATGTGGCAGATCCCGCACAGGAGTTTTCCATGGTGGAATATCTTTCTCTTGCCGAGCGTGCCGTGTCGGATATTTTGTCGCGCGGCAAACTGCCGATCTTTTGCGGCGGAACGGGGCTGTATCTCGATGCCTTTTTGCGTGGCATGCCCGCCTCGCCCGGGGGGGATCCCGCGCTGCGCGCGGAACTTGCCGCACTTGCCGCTGAACGGGGCAATACATATCTGCACGCCGAACTTGCCAAGGTGGATCCCGAAAGTGCCGCGGCAACGCACCCCTCAAACCTGCGCCGTGTGATACGTGCGCTTGAAATTTATCGCGCAACGGGTATTACAAAAACCGAGTGGGATCGGCGCTCGCGCCAACAGCCAATGCGATACCGTGCCACGGTTCTGTACCTTTCGTTTGAGGATCGCTCATTGCTTTACGGGCGGATCGATTCGCGCGTGGACGAGATGATAAAAGCAGGACTAGTTGATGAAACCAAGCGCTTGCTTGATGCGGGTGTGTTTGAGGTGTCAAGCACGGCGGCTGCGGCGATCGGATACAAGGAGTTGCTGCCCTATTTGCGTGGGGAATGTGATCTTTCCTTTGCGACACAAACCCTAAAAATGGCGACGCGGCGGTATGCAAAACGGCAGATCACGTGGTTTTCCGCAAAGCCGTACGTCACACGAATTTTTATGGACTGTGAAGGAAAATTGCGAAATTTTGAAGAAATTGTAAACAATGCTGAAAAATTGGCTTTGCGCGAGTAATATTGTGTTATAATTAATATTATTAAACGCGCGCGACCTGAGCGCGCATGTGCGAAAGGGGTGAAGGGCAATGGCAGCAAGGCGCGGGCACGGATTGGTGCCAATATTGCAGATTGCGCTCATTGTCGCACTTACTCTTTTGCTCATAAGCATACTTTTTTTTGAAATGTCCCGCACCGCAACCGAGTTGCGACGCGAGGCTGCAGGTGTGGTTTCGGTAGGACAGCGCGTCAATGCGGTAGGCTATGTTTTCCGCGATGAGGCGGTTGTAGAAAGCGTGGATACCGGCCCTGTGGCATATGCGGTGGCAAACGGTGCTGCCGTGACGGGCGGCTGTGACCTGGCGGTGGTCTATGCTGACGGCAGCAACACGGGCACACGCGCACGCGCGGCTGAGATCGTGGCAGAGATCGAGCGGTTGCAAGCGCTTGACGATCCCGATCTGCTCCCCGATTATTACGGCGCGTATGAGACGTTGATGGGCTCGCTTTCGGCAGGCACGGTTTTAGATACCGAGGCGGCGCAAAGCACACTGCAAGCCGCACTTGACCGTTATGCCGCACAAGGCGAGGCGGCGAGTGAGCGAAGCGCGCGCATTGCCGCGCTGCAGGCTGAATTTGAGGCGCTTATCGAAAACGATCGCAATGCGACCGACCGTGTAAAGGCACCCTGCGACGGTATTTTTTACCGTAATGCAGACGGCTATGAGGCGGTGCTTTCTGTCGCTGCCGTGCAAACCCTTACCCCCGGTGGGCTGCGCGCGCTGCTCGCCTCTCCCCAAAGTACGGCATCTGCCATAGGCAAGGTTATGACGGGCGATGTGTGGTATCTTGCCGTGCCGCTTGGCAGTGAGGCCGCAGAGGGGTTTACGGTTGAGAAAAATTACAAAATAGACATGCTGCGTACAGGCGAAAGCATGACACTGATTTTGGAACGCATCACCCCCGCCGATACCGCGGGTGAGGTGCTGCTGATCTTTCGTGCCAAGGGCATTGCCCCTCCGCGTGACCTTGCAAGGTGCGAGGAGGTTGCGATCAACACCGAGGAGATCAGCGGCATTTGGGTGCCGATGACGGCGTTGCGTGAGAATGAGGGTATGTATACTGTTTTTGTGGATGATAACGGCGTTGCCGCCACGCGCAAAATCGAGCCCCTTCTCATAGAGAATGGGTATTGCTTGGCGTCAGTACAGGCGTCGGCGGAGTTTTTGCAGGAGGGCGAGCGTATTTTGGTGACCGCGCGCCACATCTATGAGGGAAAAACGTTAAAATGAGCAGTTATATCAAAGAAAACTTGACAGCGGTGCAAGCAGACCTGCGCGCGGCGGAAGCGGCGGCGGGCAGAGAGGGTAAGACCACGCTGATCGCTGCCGTGAAATACGCAAGTGATTGCGAGATCAAGGAGTTGATCTCACTTGGTGTTAGCGATGTGGGCGAAAACCGTGTGCAGCAACTGCTGGCGCATATGAGTGCATATGAGGGCGAGGCTGTGCGGATCCATTTTATCGGCACGTTGCAGAAAAATAAGATCAAGTATATCATCGATAAGGTGCATGCCATACATTCCGTGGACAGCATCGCGCTGGCGCGTGAGATCGACCGCCATGCCGCGAGGCACGGCATTTGCATGCGCGTATTTGTTGAGATAAACATCGGGCGCGAGGAAGCCAAAAGCGGTGTTATGCCCGAGGAGGCAGAGGCGCTTTGCCGTGAGATAGAGGGCTTGTCAAACCTTTCGCTTGTTGGGCTTATGACAATGGCACCAAGGTGCGAGAATGAAGCGGAATACCGTGGGTATTTTTCCGAGGCGCGTGTGCTTGCCAAGAGCATTTGGCAAGACCTTGGGCGCACCGATCGGCCCCTTCTTTCCATGGGCATGTCCGAGAGTTTTGCGGCGGCTGTTGCCGAGGGCACGGATATGGTACGTGTGGGCAGACGGCTGTTTGTACACGAGAATCATGAAATTTGAAATATAAGCACGGAGGAACATTATGAAAAATCCATTTGCAAAAAACAAAAGAAGCGACTACGAAAATTATGAGGATTACGACAGCGGATTTTACCGTGGTGACGAGGACGAGGAGGACGGCGTTGTAGAGGATCTTGACGACGAGCCTGCAAAATTGCCCTCAAAGCGCCCCACGCAAAGTGCTGCTACGGGCAACATGCTTAAAGTGGTAAAGCCCCACAATTACGATGACGGTCCTGCTATTGCAGGATACCTTATGGACGGCTATACTGTTGTAATGAACATAGAGGAACTTGAGCGGTCTGCCGCCATGCGCCTGATTGACTTTTTGCTGGGTGCCCTTGAGGTGCTTGACGGCGAGTTCCGCCGCGTGACCAAAACCACGCTGGTGCTTTCTCCCCGTTGCGGCGAGGTGACCGGCGAGGACGGCAAAGAGGAATATTAATCACAAGCGTAAGAGGCTTGCAGAGGGGAGCATAGCATGAACTTATTTATCGCATTACTGCGCGGCACGGTGCAGGCGTTGTTATCTGTCGTACAAATATGCTTTTTGATAAGGGCAGTGCTTTCTTGGTTTCCCATTCGGGAGGACAATCCCATTCTCACCTTTACCGCTATGGTGACCGAGCCGTTTATCATGCCGATCCGCGCGCTCTTTGATCGGCTTGGATGGTTTCGCGATCTGCCGATTGACATATCGTTCTTTGTTTCCTTTTTGCTTGTCAACACCGTTGGCAGCGTGCTGCTGATGCTGTAAGGGGCGGGGAATGAAGGAGCAAAGTGAATCGCAGCTTTTGGCGCGCGCTGCCGACCTTTTTGAGAGGGCGCAGTCGGGTGAGATTGTATATACCCCGTTTTTGACGCCGCGCGAGCAAAAGATCCTGCAGGTAAAATATGCCTTTGCGCGCGAGCGTGTGCTTTGCGCAGGTGGGTACGCCAATGCTGAACGTCGGCGCATGTATATGCTGCCCGAGTACATGGTCGAACTTGATCCCCACGTGCGTGATGAACTGCTGGCAGAATGCTTTGCCACGTCGCTTTTGGCGCTGTCGGTAAGGGGTAGCGGTTACCGTGAGCTCTCGCATCGCGATTTTCTCGGCGCAGTCTTAAATCTTGGCATCGAGCGCGATGCCATAGGGGATATCTGTGTGCTTTCCCCCCATGAGGCAATTCTTTTTTGCGACCGCGTGATGGCATCCTTTTTGCACGAGCACCTTGTGCGTGTGGCAAACGATGCCGTGGGGGTGTGCGAGATAAGCCTTTCTCCTGATTTTGACGGGGGTAGAGCGTTTGAGCCGTGCAGTGATACGGTGGCATCGCCACGTGCCGATGCAGTGGTGGCGGCGCTATGCAATTTGTCGCGCGAGCGCGCACAGGCGCTTTTTGCAAGGGCGCTTGTGGAGATCGATTACGAGCCTGCGGAAAAATATGACCGCGAGGTCAGCGAGGGCGCGATCATCACGGTGCGTGGGTATGGCAAATTTATTGTCCGTTCCCTTTCGGACAAAACAAAAAAGGGGCGGTTTCGCTTGCTGGCGGATCGCTATGTATAAGTTTTAGGCATGGATTTCAGTTTAGTGAACATATAGGAGTACAAAAAGATTATGGCAAAAGATTACAGTGCATCACTCAATCTCCCCAGCACCACGTTTGCAATGCGTGCTGAGCTGCCCAAGCGCGAGCCGCAGATGCTCGACTATTGGAAGGAGATCAAACTTTACGATCAGATGCAGGAGGTGCGTGCGGGCAAGCCCACCTTTGTGCTTCACGACGGCCCTCCCTTCTCGAATGGCAACATTCATATGGGACACGCTCTGAATAAGATCCTCAAGGATTTTATCAATAAATCCCGTAGCATGATGGGCTACAAGGTGCCCTACATTCCCGGTTGGGATAACCATGGCATGCCCATTGAAAGTGCGATCATCAAGAAGAATAAGCTTGACCGCAAGCGTATGTCTGTTTCGGAGTTCCGCAGTGCCTGCTATAATTTTGCCGAGAATTTTGTAAACATTCAAATGGAGCAATTCAAGCGCCTTGGCATCACGGGTGATTGGGATCATCCCTACCTTACCATGGCGCCCGAGTTTGAGGCGCGCGAGGTGCGCGTGTTTGGCGAGATGTACCGCAAGGGCTACATTTATAAGGGTCTTAAGCCCGTTTATTGGTGCCCGAAGGATGAAACGGCACTCGCCGAAGCAGAGATCGAATACCAGACCGATGCCTGCACGTCCATTTACGTAAAATTCCGCGTGGCAGACGACAAGGGAAAGCTTGCCGGTGTTTGCGATCTTTCAAACACCTATTTTGTCATTTGGACGACCACCACCTGGACTCTGCCCGGCAATATTGCCATTGCCCTCAATCCCGATGAGCCTTATGTTGTGGCAAAGGCGGCGGACGGCACGTGCTATATCGTTGCCGAGGCGCTGCTTGCAAAGACCATGGCGATCGGTGGCGTTGCGGAGTATGAGGTGATCCTTGCGATGCAGGGCAAGGATTTTGAATACATGACGGCACAGCATCCCTTCCTTGACCGTCTTTCCACCATTGTAAATGCCGATTACGTTACCATGGATAGCGGTACGGGCTGTGTGCACACCGCGCCCGGCTTTGGTGCGGACGACTATCAGACCTGCCGCCGCTATAATATTGATGTTTTTGTTCCCGTTGATGACCGCGGCTATCAAACTGCCGAGGCAGGCAAGTTTGCAGGCATGCGCTATGACGAGAGCAACGGCGCCATCCTTGCCGATATGAAGGAAAGCGGCGCACTGTTTGCAAGTGAGGAGATCGAGCACGAGTACCCGCACTGCTGGCGCTGCAAGGCACCCATTATCTTCCGCGCGACACCGCAGTGGTTCTGCTCGGTAGATGCCTTTAAAAACGAGGCTGCCGATGCCTGCGATCAGGTACAGTGGCTGCCTGAGTGGGGCGGTGAGCGCATCAAGTCTATGGTGCGTGAGCGTGCCGATTGGTGCATTTCCCGTCAGCGCCATTGGGGCTTGCCCATTCCCGTATTCTACTGCGAGGACTGCAAAAAGCCCGTTTGCAACGAGGAAAGCATTGATGCCGTATCTCGGCTCTTTGGCGAAAAGGGCTCTAATGCTTGGTTTGATACCGAGGCGGCTGATATTTTGCCTGCAGGCTTTACCTGCCCGCATTGCGGCGGCAAGCACTTTACCAAGGAAACGAATACGCTTGACGGTTGGTTTGACTCGGGCTCTACGCACTTTGCAGTGCTGAAGGATGAGGAGTGGCCCGCTGATGTATATCTTGAGGGTGCTGACCAATATCGCGGCTGGTTCCAATCCTCGCTGCTTACCGCAGTCGGCTCTACGGGCAAGCCCGAGGCGCCCTTTAAAGCGGTTCTCACGCACGGCTGGGTCGTTGACGGTGAGGGCAGAGCGATGCACAAGTCGCTTGGCAACGGTGTAGATCCGCTTGATATGATCAAGAAATACGGCGCCGATCTGTTGCGCTTGTGGGTTGCCTCGAGCGACTATCACGTAGACGTGCGTGCATCCGATGCGATCTTCAAGCAGCTCTCCGATTCTTATCGCAAGATCCGCAATACCGCACGCTTCCTCCTTGCCGATCTTTACGATTTCGATCCTAAGAAGGATATGCTCAAAATGGAAGAGCTTTATGAGATCGATCAGTGGATCGTTTCCTCAATGAACGATCTTGTAAAGCGTGCGCGCGAGGCTTACGACGCGTACGAGTTCCACACCATCTATCACGAGGTGAACAACTTCTGTACGGTTGAGCTTTCCAAGCTGTATATCGATATTACAAAGGACCGCGTGTATGCGGAGGCGGCTGCTTCTAAGGCGCGCCGCTCGGCACAAACCGCCATGTATTATATCATCAATGCGCTCACCCGCATTTTGGCACCGCTCATTTCCTTTACTGCTGAGGAGATCTGGCAGGCAATGCCGCATGCCGAGGGAGAGAACACCACAAGCGTGTTCCTCAACGATCTGCCCGCATACGATGAAGCGCTTGCCTTCCCCGAGGTGCGCGCAAAATGGGATCAGCTGTTTGCGCTTCGCGAGCCTGTTATGAAGGCTTTGGAAATTGCCCGTGCCGACAAGCGCATCGGCAAATCCCTGGATGCCGCCGTTACCGTCTATGCACCCGATGCAGAGGTATATGCGTTGCTCAGCAACTTCCGCGTTGAACTTCCTACGGTGTTTATCGTATCGCAGGTTGAGCTGAAAAATGCTGCGGCTCCCGCAGGCACTGTGGTAGAGGAGGGTGCACCCATCGCAGTTGTAGTGGATGCTGCCGCAGGTGAAAAATGTGACCGTTGCTGGAATTATACCACAGCGGGTACCGTAACCGAGGAGGACGGGTGCCTTTGCCCCCGTTGCCGCGAGGTGCTCGGTAAATAAATCAACACAAAGTGCCGCAAATGTCGGTTTCGACGGATGCGGCACTTTTTGAAAGGATCGTTTATGCTTTGGATCATCATGGTCATTGCCGTCATTGCGGCAGTTATCCTAGTGGATCAAATCAGTAAAATATTGGTGCTTGCCTATCTTTATGAGGAGCAAATAGACCTTATTGAAGGTGTGCTGCGCTTTACTTATGTGGAAAATCGCGGCATGGCGTTCGGGCTCCTTGCCGATCATCGCTGGGTCTTTCTTGTTCTGTCGGTGGTGGGGATCGGTGCCGTTTCCTATTATTTGTTCCGCTACGTGCGCCGCAATCTTTCGCGCGTGGGGCTTGCCCTTATCATAGGTGGTGGCATCGGCAATATGATCGACCGCGTGCGTCTTGGGTTTGTGGTGGACTTTATTGATTTTTGCGCCTTTGATTTTTGGGTGTGGGTGTTTAACGTGGCAGATGCTGCCGTTTGCGTGGGCGCCGCACTTTTCGTGCTTGACCTGTTGCTTGACACGGCTTCCGAATTTAAAAAAAGCAGAGCGTTAAAGGCTTCCGATGAAAAAAGCGAGGCGCATCAAGGAGAGGGAAAAGATGGCTGAGGAGTTACACGTTACGGCAACAGGGAGTGACGAGGGCAAGCGCCTTGACGGCTTTCTTGCCGCGGCATTTTCACTCTCGCGCTCGGCAGCGGAGCGCCTGATCGCCGAGGGGCAGGTGACGCTTTCTCAGGGAGAAGCGAACAAAAAGTATCGCTTAAAGGGGGGAGAGGAGATCACACTTACCCTGCCCGACCCCACCCCTGCCGAGGCACAGCCTGAGGATATTCCGCTTGATATTATTTATGAGGATAACGATATCATTGTAATCAACAAGCCAAGCGGCATGGTGGTGCATCCCGCCGCAGGGAATGAGCGGGGCACGCTTGTCAATGCCCTGTTATACCATTGCAAGGGTACGCTTTCGGGCATTGGGGGTGTTGAGCGCCCCGGCATCGTGCATCGCATCGACAAGGATACCGCAGGGCTTTTGGTGGTAGCCAAAAACGATGCGGCACATATTGCACTCTCGGAGCAGTTAAAGGTACATGATGTCAGCCGCATCTACTATGCCATAGCGCTTGGTAATTTTAAACAGGATTGCGGAACGGTCAATGCACCGATCGGGCGGCATCCCGTAGACCGCAAGCGTATGGCAATTTGCCGCCGTGAGGGAGAGGGAAGGGTGGCGATCACCCATTATACCGTGCTACAGCGCTTTGGACAAATGACATATATCCGTTGCCAACTCGAAACAGGGCGCACGCACCAGATCCGTGTGCACATGGCATCGCTCGGGCACCCTCTGCTCGGCGACCCCGTTTACGGCGGTAACGGTACGAAATTTGAGGCAAGACACCGCACGCTTATCGACGGGCAGTGCCTGTTTGCGGGGGAGCTTACACTGACGCATCCCAAAAGCGGCGAGCGCATGACCTTTAAGGCACCGCTGCCCGAAACATTTGAGTCGCTGCTTGGTGTGCTTGAAAAGGAATCTTGGTAAGGATCGTTTATATGAAATACCGTTTGGCTATATTTGATCTTGACGGCACGGTGCTGAATACACTTGCCGATCTTGCCGATGCCGTCAATGCGGCGCTTTCCACTTGCGATTATCCTACACGCACAGAGGAGCAGGTGCGGGATTTTATCGGGGACGGCATTAAAAAACTGATCGAGCGTGCTGTGCCTACCGACACAGCGACACAGGATATTGCACGTGTGTACGCCGCCTTTGTGGCACATTATACCGCGCACTGTGCGGATAAAACCGCACCGTATGCGGGAATTGTCGACATGCTGCGCACGCTTCGTGCAGGGGGTGTGAAAACCGCCGTGCTCTCAAACAAGGCAGACCCCGCAACCGTGGCGCTTTGCAACGCCTACTTTGAAGGGCTTTTTGATGTGGTTATGGGGGAGCGCGAAAGCGAGGGCGTCCCCAAAAAGCCCGCACCTGATGCGGTGCTGGCTATTATGGCGCAATGCGGCGTGACTGCCGCCGACACCGTTTACATCGGTGATTCCGATGTTGACGTTAAAACTGCCGCCAACGCAGGCATTTCCGCCATTTCGGTAACATGGGGATATCGCTCTGTTGATCTTCTTTTGGAAAATGGCGCAAACGTGCTGGCAAGCACGCCCCAAAAGCTGCAAGAGCTTATTTTGAATGCGTAAAAAAAGATCTGCCTCAAACGCGCAAGTGCGTTTGAGGCAGATCTCTTGTTTTATTTGAATTTTGGCGTGTCGGCATCGGGCAAAAGCATGAGCGAAAAATCGGTCTGCTCGGCATTGGCGCCCTTTAATTCTACCGTGTAAAGCAAATGAAGCGTTCCGTTTTCCTCGATGCGGTTTTCTACTTGTCGGGTCTTTACCGCTACCTCAAAGGGCATAAACGGTGTTTGATATACGCATAAATGGCGCTGACCCTCTTCAAAAACAAGCGCGGTGCGCACGGAGCCGTCACGTGTCATGGTAATAAGGGCAGGCTCGCTTTTTTGAAAGGAAAGGGTGGTGCGAGAATTGTCCATGCCTGTGATCTCGCCCTCTTTGTAGGAGATCGAAATGCGCGTGCCGTCGTCGTAATAGCGCCCCTCGAACATTAGTTCCATTTCTTGTGGTTCGGCATTGATCGTTTGCTCCCGTGCGGTTGCTTTCTCGGGGGCATCAAAAAGCGTGCTGCCGATCTCCTGTTGTTTGGTGTGAATGGAAATGCGTACCTTTTTTAACATGTTGCTCTATCTCCGTCTGTACCCACCGACCGACCGGGGGGCTCTTTGTTTGCATCTGCTTATCTATTATATCAAGTGCCCTTTAAAAATGCAAGAGCCTTTCATATTTTACCTCTCGAGTTGCGCTTTTGCCTTGACAAACAGAATTCTGTATTATATAATAAAAGATAGTGCTTTCATAAATAGAACGGCGCAAATATTATGGATTTTGAAATGATTGCGAGTAATAGATGAAATATGTGTTTTTTGATATCGAATGTGCCAATTGCTATAACAACTGTGCCAAGATCTTCAGCCTTGGATACTGCATCACCGATGAGAACTTTAATATTCTCCATGACAAAGAGGACGTGCTCATCAATCCGCGCGACCGCTTTGATTGGTATGTTGCCAAAAAAATGATGGCATACCCCCGCAGCATTTTTGCGGATCAACCCGCGTTCCCTGAGTTTTATGATTTCTTCAAGGAGATGTTTGAGGATCCCGACACGGTCGTGATCGGCTATGCGGTAACAAACGACGTGCATTTCTTGCAGGATGATTGCAAGCGCTACGACCTCACGCCCTTTACCTACCGTTTTTATGACGTGCAGCAGATCTACGCGCGTCAACCCGAGAACAATACCGCAAAGAACCTCGAGGATTCCTTGCTTTCTTGGTGTGGGATCGAGCCCGAAAATCTTCATCGCAGTGATGAGGATGCTTATAACACCATGCTCATTCTCAAGGCGATCGCGGCATACCATGGCAAAAATCTGCCCGAGCTGCTGGAAATGTATCCCGATTGCGGCGGCTTTACCGAGGGCTTTACCATGGAGTATGCCTGGAAAAAGCCTGAGGGTGAGGCAGGTGCCAAGAAAAAGCGTCACCGTGGCGGCAAAAAGCGCAAAAAGGGCGAGGCTGCCGAGGAGCAATCAGAGCCTGATATCTCAAATATGATGGAGGCAGGGTCGGAAAACGCGGCGCTGTTCCTGAAATATCTCGAAACCGTTGCACCCAAGAAAACAAGAAAGCCGCCGCTGCTTACGGGTCACACCGTGACCGTCAGCCTTGGCTATCAGCGCTATCACTTCAACGAAATGCTCTATCTTGTGCAGATGATCGTAAACGCGGGCGGCCGTTATACGCTTTCCACGCGTGATGCCGATATTCTTTTCACCTATGATTGCGGTGAGGAGGGCGACCGCCGTCTTGCCGCCGCCGAGGCAATGATCGAAAACGGCGAGGATATCGAGATCCATCCCATCAAACTTTTGTTTGATACCCTTGAAACCAGCGAGGTGCGCCTTTCCCGCAAGCCTAAAATGGACCTCTCACACCTTATGCCAAAGCCTGAGGCGCGCGAGGAGGCTGTTGACAGCTTTGCCGATGTAAGTGAGGATCCCGCACCCGTGTGAGGGAAGCGAAAAACAGAAAAAAGCCGCCCAACGGGGCGGCTTTTTTCTATTATTTGATGATAAAGCGGTCGAGCTCTGCAAACAACTCTGCAGTGTCATCAGAGTGGGCGGTGAGGGTGATGGGGGAGAGCAGGTCGAGGCTGAAAATGCCCATGATGGATTTGCCGTCAACGACGTATCTGCCCGATTGCAGATCTACGTCGATGTCGCTTTTGGCAACGATGTTTACAAAATCACGCACGTCGGCAATGGTGGAAAGGCGAATGCTTACGCTGTTCATGATTCATACTCCTTAAATTTATTTCGGGGGCTTTAAACCTATTTGATTTCCCGAGCTTGATATCATTATATCGGATGCAGAGCGGTTTGTCAATTACTGTTTTTCACAAAAATAGCAAATAAAAAAGGGTGTTCTTATTGACTTTTATAAAATATAAGTGTATAATTAAATAGTATATACATTGGTTTTGATATTTACTGTTGTATATAAGATATTTGAAAACTGAAAAAGGAGGTAATAACGTATGAATTCAGGACTTGCAGTTGCTCTGATTGCTGCTGCTCTTGTGCTTGGCTTTGCGGTTGGATTTTTGCTGCGCCGTATGTTCGCGGAAAAGAAGATCGGCTCTGCCGAGCAGGAAGCAAAGCGCATCTTAACCGATTGCCAACAGCAAGCAGAGTCTATGAAAAAGGAAAAGCTGCTTGAGGCTAAGGAAGAAATTCTGCAACGCCGCAACGAAAGCGAAGCTGAACTGAAGGAACGCCGTGCCGAGATCACGCGCATGGAGCGAAGACTTGCACAGAAGGAAGAAAATCTCGACCAGAAGGCCGAGGCACTGGAACGCAAGAATGATAGGCTTGATCAAAAGCTGCAGGAAAACGATAGCGTGCGCGCCGAGATCGAGGCGACACTCGCCGAGCATAAGCGTGTGCTGGAGAACCTCGCGGGTCTTACCGCAGAGGAAGCGAAGGAGGAGCTGATCGAGCGTGTTGAGGGCGAGGCAAAGCATGAGCTTGCACAACGCCTTGATGAGCTGGATGCCCAGTTTAAGGACGAGGCAGAAACCAAGGCTCGCAACATTCTCTCGCTTGCCATTCAGCGCTGTGCTACCGACCACGTAGCCGAGGCAACCATTTCGGTGGTGCAGATCCCGAGTGATGAAATGAAGGGTCGCATCATTGGCCGCGAGGGCCGCAACATTCAAAAACTGGAAACGCTTACGGGTGTTGAGCTCATTATTGACGATACTCCCGAGGCGATCACACTTTCGGGCTTTGACCCCGTGCGCCGCGAGGTGGCAAGGCTTACGCTGGAAAGGTTGATAGCAGATGGGCGTATTCACCCCGCACGCATTGAGGAAATGGTGGAGAAATGCCGCCGCGAGGTCGATGCGGTTGTGAAGCAGGCGGGTGAGCGCGCTACTTATGAGGTGGGTATTCCCAACCTTCACCCCGAGCTTGTAAAATTGCTTGGTCGCTTGCGCTACCGTACCAGTTATGGACAAAACGTCCTCAAGCATTCCATTGAGGTAGCATTCCTTGCAGGCATCATGGCTGAGGAGCTTGGTGTGGATGCGGCTGCCGCAAAGCGCGCGGGCCTTTTGCACGATATTGGCAAGGCATTCCCGCACGACGTAGAGGGCACGCACATAGAGCTTGGTGTCAATGTGGCACGCAAGTATAAGGAAAGCCGTGAGGTCGTGCACGCTATCGAGGCGCATCACAACGATGTAGAGCCTCAAACGGTGATCGCAATTCTCGTACAGGCAGCCGATGCTATTTCGGCATCCCGTCCGGGTGCGCGCCGTGAGGACCTTGAAAATTATATTAAGCGCCTTGAAAAGCTTGAGGAGATTGCCAAGGGCTTTGAGGGCGTGGAAAAGGCATTTGCCATTCAGGCGGGCAGAGAGCTGCGCGTTATGGTGAAGCCCGAGGATGTAACCGACGAGGGCATGAAGTTCATCGCCCGCGAAATGGCAAAGAAGATCCAAGACGAGGTCAAGTACCCCGGTCAGATCAAGGTAAACCTGATCCGCGAAAGCCGCGCGGTGGATTACGCAAAATAAGCGGCTGGCTCATTTGAGCAACATATATTTATAGAGTTATTGTGCAAATATGCGCTGCGCGCTGTAAATATACCAAAAAGGGAGATGAAATGCAACTGCATTTCATCTCCCTTTTGTTTGGGGGATAGTCAGATTTAGGGGAGAAGCGTTCATCACAAGGTGCGAGGCGTACTTGGTACGTCAAACCTTGTGAGGGACGGTAGAAAAAGTCCGTTTTAAAATTGAAGAATTTCGAAGAAATTCAACCTATTTTCTTAGCGCAACCTCCTCATTTGCTCTTATGTGTGCAAGTGAGATTTTTTTGCTTTTGCGGACTTTTTCGGTCGCGCCAAATATGACAGCCCCCTTTATTATTTTGTCATTTTTTCCTGCTTTACCTTGTGGTCGATCACGTGGCGAGAGGCAAGCTCGCGGTGGATATCCTCAAGGCTGATGCCCTGCTCGATCATCAAGACCATCACGTGATAGACAAGGTCAGAGATCTCGTAGATCGTTTCGGCGCGATCCTCTGCCTTGGCGGCAATGATGACCTCGGTGCACTCCTCACCGATCTTTTTGAGGATCTTGTCAAGTCCCTTTTCAAAGAGATACGTGGTATAGGAGCCCTCTTTTTTGTCGGTCTTTCTGCCGTGGATCAGCTCCATTAAGCCCGCAAAGGAAAATTCATGACGCTCCTCGCTCTCTCCAAGTCGCGCGGTAAAGCAGCTTTCCGTGCCAAGGTGGCAAGCAGGGCCCTCGGGCTCTACCGTTACAACAAGTGCATCCTTGTCGCAGTCTGCCGTGATCGAAACGATGTGCTGCACGTTGCCGCTTGTTTCTCCCTTGAGCCAAAGCTCCTGTCGGCTGCGGCTAAAGAAGCAGGTCAATTCCTTTTCAAGGGAGATACCAAGGCTTTCGCGGTTCATGTAAGCCAGCGTAAGCACCTTTTTGGTAACGGCATCCACTACAATTGCGGGGATAAGTCCTTTTTCGTCAAATTTAAGTTCATCAATACTAAAATTGGGTGTGATCATGTATTTGGCTCCCTTCGGTTATACCAATCTTGCGGGGATGCCCGCTTTTTTCATTTCTTCTTTCAGATCGCTGATCTTTACCTCGCCAAAATGGAAGATCGAGGCGGCAAGCCCGGCATCGACCCCCGGCAGGGTGTGAAACAGCGTAATGAAATCTTCAATTTTGCCGGCACCGCCCGAGGCGATGACAGGCACCTTTACGGCATTGCAAACGGCGGCAAGCATTTCAAGGTCAAAGCCGCGCTTTACGCCGTCAGTGTCAATGGAGTTCAGCACGACCTCGCCCGCGCCCATGTCTACACAGTGGCGGATCCAGGAGATCGCCTCCATACCCGTGTTTTCTCTGCCGCCCTTGGCAAATACGCGAAAGACACCGTCAACACGCTTTACGTCAGCAGAAATAACAACGCATTGGTCGCCGTAGCGTTTTGCCGCCTCACCGATGAGTGAGGGGTTGCGAATGGCGCCCGAATTGACGCTCACCTTATCCGCGCCGCATTTGAGCACGCGGTCAAAATCGGCAAGGGTGTTGATGCCACCGCCAACCGTGAGGGGGATAAAGATCTTGCTTGCGACCTCGGTTAAAATATCGGTAAAGAGCTCACGCCCCTCAGCCGAGGCTGTAATATCGTAAAAAACCAACTCGTCAGCGCCGTTTTCGCTGTAATAGCGCGCAAGCTCCACGGGCGAGGAAACGTCGGAGAGCCCCTCAAAATTTACACCCTTGACTACGCGTCCGTTTTTTACGTCAAGGCAGGGAATAATACGCTTTGTGATCATGCCTTTGCCACCTCTATTGCTTGTTTGAGGGAAATTGCGCCTGTGTAATATGCTTTGCCCACAATGGCACCGTACAGCCCCATAGCGGTAAGCCCCTCAACGTCCTCCATCGAGGATACGCCGCCCGAGGCAACGATCTGCATGCCAAAGCGCTCCGAGAGCTCGCGGTAGAGCGCGTGGTTGGCGCCCCTCATGGCGCCATCGCGCGATATGTCAGTACAAATGAGGGTCTTTACGCCCCATTCCTGCAGCTTTTCACAAAAATCAAAGGCGTTTAGCTGAGATTTTTCAGTCCAGCCCTTTACAGCCACAAAGCCGTCCTTGATATCTACGCCAACGGCGATCTTGTCGCCGTATTTGGCAATTGCCGCGCTGAGAAAGTCGGGGTCGGATACCGCCGCCGTGCCAAGGATCACGCGGTCAAGGCCTGCCGCAATATAGCGGTCAACCACCGCCATGCTGCGCACGCCGCCGCCGATCTCGCAAAAAAGACCGCATTCCTCTTTGATACGGCAAACGGTAGCAAGATTGGGTGTGTCGCCGTTGCGCGCACCCTCAAGATCAACAAGGTGTACGTGCGTGGCGCCTGCAGCGCGAAAATCCATTGCCACCGCAACGGGGTCGGTATGATATACCGTCATTTGGTTATAGTCGCCCTTGTAAAGGCGAACTGCCTTGCCCTCGTAAAGATCGATCGCGGGGAAAATCAGCATACCGTACCCTCCATTTCACAAAAGGCGCGCAGAATAGCAAGCCCCGCCTTACCGCTTTTTTCGGGGTGGAACTGACACCCCATTACGTTATCCTTGGCTACCGCCGCGGTAAGCGGAGCGCCGTATTCTGCCGTGGCGATCACGGCATTCTCGCAATTTGCTCCGTAATAGGAATGGACAAAGTACACGCAATCACCCTCGTTTAAATATTTAAAAAGGGGGTGCTTTTTGCCGTGAAATTGCAGTGCGTTCCAGCCAATGTGCGGAACCTTAAGGTCTGCCGGAATAACATCGGTGATCGGGCGGATCTCACCCTTGATGAGGCCAAGCCCCTTATGCTCGCCGTACTCGAAACTTTTTTCAAGCAAAAGCTGCATGCCAAGGCAGATGCCCATAATGGGCTTGCCGCTTTTTGCTACCTCACAGACTACCTCGGCAAGCCCGCTTTGGCGCAGCTTTTCGGCTGCATCGCCAAAGGCACCTACGCCGGGTAATATGACGCGGTCGGCGGCTCTGATGACGTCACGGTCGGCGGTCACGGTAGCCGTGGCGCCGAGTGCTGCAAGAGAGCTTTTGAGGGAAAACAGATTTCCCACACCGTAGTCGATAATTGCAACCATTAAAGAACCTCTTTCGTAGAAAGAACGGTGCCGCCAAGCGCCTCGTTTTTGGTAAGTGCCGCCTTCAGGCTGTGTGCCACGGACTTAAAGATCCCCTCAATAATGTGGTGAGAATTGCTGCCCGCAAGCTGCTTAATGTGCAGCGTTACGCGCGCCTCACGGACAAATGCAAGCCAAAATTCCTCTACCAATTCGGTATCAAACGTACCGACTGTTGGAGTGGGAATGTTTGCTTCAAAGCAAAGCGTGGCGCGCCCCGAAAGGTCAATGGCAGACAGGATCAGTGCCTCATCCATGGGTAAGATCATATAGCCGTAGCGGGAAAGTCCCTTTTTGTCGCCCGCAAGCTCGGCGATAGCAAGCCCCAGGCAAATGCCCACATCCTCGGTGGTGTGGTGTGCATCTACCGCGAGATCCCCTTTGCAGGTAACGGCAAGATCAAGCCCGCTGTGACGGGCAAAAAGTGTTAACATGTGATCAAGAAAGCCGCAACCCGTGTCGATTTTTGCGACACCTGTGCCGCGCGAGAGGGAGAGGGAAATATCGGTTTCCGCTGTTTTTCTGTTGATCGTTACTGTGCTCATTTTTTACTCCTTTACAATGTCGGCAAGTGCATTTGTGAGTGCCTGCATTTCTGCCATCGTGCCAACGGTGATACGGTTGTATTCTGAAATGAGAATGCTGTTAAAGTGGCGCACGAGAATGCCGCGCTCGCGCAGTTTCTCGTAGATCCTTTGCCCCTTTATCTTGGGGTGACGCACAAAGAGGAAGTTGCCCATGGAGTCGGTCATTTCAAACCCAAGTGCCTTTAAGGCAGACTTGGCATATTCTCTTGCCTCGATAATAGCTGCGCAATTGTTTGCGGTATAAGCGTCGTCTGCCATCACACCAAGCCCTGCCGCAGCCGACATGCTGTTTACGTTGTAGGGGTTGGTGGAGTATTTGATCGTATTGAGGTCGCTGATCAGTGCCTTACAGCCAATGCCGTACCCGAGGCGCGCGCCCGCCATGGAGCGCGATTTCGAGAAGGTGCGCGTGACAAGCAGATTGTCGTATTTGCGCACAAGCGGTGCTACGGTTTCGCCGCCGAAATCGATGTACGCTTCATCAATTACCACAACACGGTCGGGGTTGCTGGTAAGGATCTCCTCAATTTCGCTGACCGTGAGCGCAAGACCCGTTGGGGCGTTGGGATTGGCAAGAAAAAGGGTGTTAGCAGTGCCCTTGTAGTCTGCGGTGTTTACCGTAAAATCGGAATTGAGCGGTATTTCGGTATAGGGCACGTGATTTAGCGTGGCAAACACGCTGTAAAAGCCGTAGGTGATGTTTGGGAATGCGGCAGGGTGATCCTTATCGCAAAATGCCATAAACGCAAAGTTCAGGATCTCGTCCGAGCCGTTTGTTACCAACACCTCCTCGGGGGTAAGGCCGTGGTAGGCGGCAATTGCCTCGTGCAGTGCCTTGTAGGTAGGGTCGGGATAAAGCTGCAAGCGCCCTGCCGCCTCGCTTGCCGCCTCCATCGCGCGGGGCGAGGGGGGGAAGGGGGATTCGTTGGTGTTTAGCTTGATGTATTTTTTGTCGCGCGGCTGCTCACCCGGTGTGTAGGGCGTAAGGCCGCCGTGCTTGCTTGTGAAAAATCTACTCATGAAAGCTCCTCAAGGCGAACGGTAGCGCTTCTTGCGTGTGCGCTAAGCCCTTCCTTTTCTGCAAAGTAGGCAACGTCGCGCGCCACGCGGGAAAATGCTTCCTTGGTGTAATAGGTGTATTGCGTTTTCTTTACGAAGTCATCGACCGACAGGGGGTTCGAAAAGCGTGCCGTGCCGCTTGTCGGAAGGGTGTGGTTGGGTCCTGCAAAATAGTCGCCCAGCGCCTCGGGGCAATATTTGCCCATAAAGATCGAGCCTGCGTGACGGATGCCGTCAAGGTAATCAAAGGGATTGTCAACGGCAAGCTCAAGGTGCTCGGGTGCTAGCTCGTTTGCCACCTCAATGGCAACCGTAAGATCCTCTACCACGATGATCTTGCCGTTTTTGTCGATCGAGGTGCGTGCGATCTCGGCGCGGGGCAGCAGCGGGATCTGGCGTTCAAGCTCCGCGCTTACAGCCGTGGCAAGCGCTTGGCTGTCGGTGATCAGCACAGCAGAGGCAAGCTTGTCGTGCTCTGCCTGCGAGAGCAGGTCTGCGGCGACAAATGCGGGGTTGGCGGTCTTGTCCGCTACGATCAGGATCTCACTCGGGCCCGCGATCATATCAATGGAAACGGCACCGAAAACCTGCTTTTTTGCTTCGGCAACAAAGGCGTTGCCGGGGCCTACGATCTTATCTACGCGCGGTATGCTTTGTGTGCCGTAGGCAAGTGCGGCGATCGCCTGTGCGCCGCCCACCTTAAAGATGCGGTCAATGCCCGCCACCTCTGCGGCGGCGAGAATAACGGGGTTGACCTTTCCGTCTGGGCCGGGGGGCGTGACCATCACGACCTCGCGGCAGCCCGCGATCTTTGCGGGGATAGAGTCCATCAAAACCGTTGAAGGGTAAGCCGCTGTGCCACCGGGCACGTAAAGGCCTGCACGGTCAATGGGAATGACCTTTTGCCCCACCACAATGCCGTTTTCCTCGTTTAAAATAAAGCTGTTTCTGACCTGACGCTCGTGAAAGCGGCGAATGTTTGCCGCCGCACGGCGCAGCACATCAAGGAAGGCGGGGTCTACCTTGGCAAGCGCCTCAGCGCGCTCCTCGGGGGTTACGGCAAGCGTGTCAAGGCGCGCCTTGTCAAATTTTTCGGTATAAGCAAGAAGTGCCTTATCGCCGTTTTGGCGCACGTTGGCAATGATATCGCTTACGATATCCGCCACGTTCACCTCAGGCACAACACGCGAAAAGATCTCGCTGTTTGGCACCTCACGGTATTTCATAATTTTAATCATTTTCTCATCTCCACCTGCGCGGCAATTCCGCGCACGATCTTTTCAATGGTTTCGTTTTTGAATTTAAATCCCGCCTTGTTGGCAATCAGACGCGCGCTGATCGGCACCACGGTGGCAAAGACCTCAAGATTGTTTTCCTTCAGGGTCGTGCCGGTTTCCACAATATCCACGATCACGTCAGAAAGCCCGATAATGGGGGCAATCTCAATGCTGCCGTTCAAATGGATGATATCGATATCACGTCCCTGCGCATCGTAATAATTTTTTG
Organism: Clostridia bacterium; assembly: GCA_017502975.1. Lineage (GTDB taxonomy): Bacteria > Bacillota > Clostridia > Oscillospirales > CAG-272 > Firm-07. The sequence goes on from JAFVTV010000030.1 coordinate 68,888, forward strand.
CAATGCGCGAAAATTTGGTCGCAACGCGCAGCGTGTGGCGTGGGTCATCCCGAAAATCCTTCGGTGCCGCCACAGCCATGCGGCATTTGCCAAGGTTAAGGTCAAGCAGCTCATAAACATCGGGGAGGTATTCGAGCAGGATATCCTTGCCCGCAACGCCGATATCCGCCACGCCGCGCTCTACATAGATCGGCACGTCAGAGGGCTTCGCCCAGAAAAAGCGGAGCCCTAACTCCTCGTTCTCAAAGATCAAACGCCTGTTATCCTCCTTGATCGAGGGGCAGGGAAAGCCTGCCTTTTCAAACATATCATAAACCTTTTCGCCAAGTCTGCCCTTAGGCAGTGCGACGTTAAGCATTTGCTTCAAGCAGCTTTCCCTCCTTGCTGTCAAATTTTAAAAGCCTTTGGTAGCGCAGTTTTTCGGGCAGAGCGCGGCGCGCCGCAACCGTTTGCCCTGCTGCGGTAAGTGACTCTATTGCCTCGCTCAGTAAGGAAAGATCTGCTGCGCTGTCGTAAAGCACAACGGTATCCACGTCATATTCGCTGCCGTTATCAAGCAGGCGTTCAAGTGCATCGAGATACACCGCAAAGCCAATGGCGTTCTGACTTTTGCCCATCTTGCGCATCAAGCCGTTGTATTCGCCGCCCGACAAAAGCCCCTCGGGCACACCTGCAACAAAGCCCTTAAACACAAGCCCGTTGTAGTAGCCGATGTCGCCTACAACAGAAAAATCAAGACGCACGAGATCCCCGGCTGGCGATTTCTCAAGGGCGGTGAGCAGTGTAGAGAAGCTTGTCAGCATCTTTTCCGGAACAAAGTCCTTGATAAGAGGCACGAGCACGGAGAGCACCTCGCAGGGCTTGCCGTAGGAGGTGACAAGCGCCGTCAGAGCCGCAAGCCCCTCGGGTGTGACACCGTTCGCGGTGGCAATGGCAGTTAATTCGTGCAGGTTTTTCTCGCCGATGCGGCCAAGAAGCTCGCCGCGCGCAGTATCGCCAATTCCAAGTCCGTCAAGCACAGCGGAAACGATGCCGAGATGCGATACATCAAGCACTGCGTCCTTAGAAATTGCGGCAAGGCTTTTGGCTGCCAGCGTCAGTACCTCAAACAGGCAGTAATCATCGATATCTCCGATGCATTCAAGCCCTACCTGCATGATCTCGCGAAAGGCGTGCGTTCTGCCCGAAACGCGATAAACATTTTCTTGATAATATACCTTTTCCACACCGCTCTCGCACCCGCTGTTTTTCACGATAGAGAGGGTAACGTCGGGCTTGAGCGCCAGCAGCTTGCCGCTGGTGTCGGTAAAGGTAATCACGTTATCGGAAATGAGGAAGTCCTTGTTCCTAACGTATAGGTCGTATTCCTCAAATTTGTTCATTTTATATTGCGTGTAGCCGTGGTCGCGATAAAGCGCACGCAGGGCAAGCGCGGCGCGCTCGTCCCCTTGTAAAATATTTTGTGCGGTGCTCATTTCACGTCACGCTCCCCGTTTAGCTTTTTCAGCATTTCGCTATAGCCGCCGCTGCCGTAATTGAGGCACTTGTTTACGCGGCTGATGGTTGCGGTGCTTGCCCCTGTTTTGGCAGAGATCTCCTGATAGTTTTTGCCTTGCGAAAGGTAGAGCGCCACGTCAAGGCGCTGCGCGATCTCACGGATCTCCTTTACAGTGCAAACATCCTCAAAAAACCTATAGCATTCCTCTGTGGTTTCAAGCCGAAGAATAGCGTCAAACAAGCGGTCAAGGGATTCGTTTTTCAGATTCATCATGTTAAAATTCTCCCATTTCATGAATACCTACACATTTTAGCACTTTATCACGCTAAAGTCAATACCTTTTTGCAAATTTATTTGGATATTTTTTCGCAGAGCGGATCTCCTGCACGCACGGCATCGCCGTTTCCTTTTTTCTACATATTAAAAGACGCACGCGCGTGATAGAAATTTCGTATAAAAAGTGTATTTTTATGCGAAATTTTCGTGTTTTAAAGTCGAAAAAACGTCGATTTTATGTTCATTTTGCACAAAAGAACGTTTTTTAATTTTCTTTTGTTGTTGTATGTAACGAAAAGCGTTTTGGGGGTATTGACATCATTCATAAACGATGCTATAATAGCAACATATTATTTTATTTGTAACGTGAGGTGCAATATGGCTTCTATCGCTTCTATGATCAGCGTAGCCATTATATGCGCTATTCTACGCCTATCCGTCCTTGTCAAGGTGGATTGCTGGAATAGTGCTGAAAGTTGCGCCATGCTTTGCAAAACCGAGGCATTTTCTTAAACCGGGGGCAGTTCTCAAGGGAACATAGACCATACCGACCGAGGAGAGAAAGTGTTAAGATTTTAGAAATGCAAGCCTTACGGTCTGAACTTTCAGAGCGTAGGGCTTTTATTTTCCCAAAGGAGGGCAAGATGATGAAAATGACGGGTGCGCAAATTCTGATGGAGTGCTTGCTTGAGCAAGAGGTAGATACCGTATTCGGGTATCCGGGCGGCACGATCCTAAACGTCTATGATGCACTGTATCGCTACAAGGATAAGATCAACCACGTGCTGACCGCACACGAGCAGGGCGCGGCGCACGCAGCCGACGGCTATGCGCGCAGCACGGGCAAGGTGGGTGTTTGCTTTGCAACCTCGGGCCCCGGCGCCACCAACCTTACTACAGGCATTGCCACTGCGTATATGGATAGCTCCCCTGTGGTCTTTATTTCCTGTAACGTGGCACGTAACCTCATCGGTAAGGATTCCTTCCAAGAGGTGGACATCACGGGTATTACCATGCCTATTACCAAGTGCAATTATATCGTGAGCAGTGTAAACGAGCTTGCCGATACGGTACGCGCCGCCTTTGCCATTGCGAAAAGCGGCAGACCCGGGCCTGTGTTTATCGACATTCTCAAAAATGCTACGGGTGAGAAAACCGAGTTTTCCTCTTTGCCCGTTGAACAGCACTATACCGAGGGTAGGCTTGGTGCCATGATGCGTCGCTCCTCGCAGGATTTTAAAGCCCCTGAGGTAGACGTAAAGGATCTTGAGATCCTGGCAGATATGATCAAAAACTCCAAAAAGCCCTTGCTGATCTGCGGCGGTGGCGTTGTGCGCGGCAGGGCAGACAAAGAGTTTCTTGCTTTTGCCGAGAAGATAGATTCGCCCGTAGCCATTACCCTGATGGGTGCAGGCGGCATTTGCGGCAGAAACCCGCTTGCCACGGGCATGATCGGCATGCACGGCACGCAGGCATCCAACATGGCATGTGACGCGTGCGACCTGCTGATCTCGGTTGGCTGCCGCTTCTCCGACCGTGTGGCGTTAGCCCCCAAGACCTTTGCCAAGCAGGCAAAGATCGTGCATATCGATATTGACCGCGCTGAGATCAATAAAAACGTGCGCACCGATCATCATATCGTGGGTGATGCAAAGCGCGTTTTGGCAAGGCTTTTGGAAATGGTTGAGCCTGCCGATCACAGCGATTGGAAGAAGTACGTATTTTCCTTTAAGACCGAAACCGAGTATGACGATACCGATGACACCCTAACACCCAAGCAGATCCTGTCGTCCATCGCAAAAATGCTGCCGCAAAACACGGTGGTATCCACCGATGTAGGTCAGCATCAGATGTGGTCGATCCAGCACTTCCGCTTTGACTATCCCGGTCAGCTGCTCACCTCGGGCGGCTTTGGCACCATGGGCTTTGGTCTTGGCGCTGCGATCGGTGCCAAGGTCGGCAACCCCGATAAGGCAGTGATCCATATTACGGGTGACGGCAGCTTCCGCATGAACTGCAACGAGCTTGCAACCGTGCAGAATTACGGCGTGCCGATCATCACCTTTGTGTTTAATAATAAAACACTCGGCATGGTGCGTCAGTGGCAAACGCTCATTTATGACAAGCGCTATTCCGAAACGAATCTTGCACAGCGCGGCCCCGACTTTGTGGCACTTGCCAAAGCATATGGGCTTGGCGGCGCACATGTTACCAATGTAGCGGAGCTTGAAGCGGCGATCAAGGAAGCAATGCAGTGCGGCCACGGCTACGTGATCGACTGTGCCATTGATATGGATGAGAAGGTACGCCCCATGGTTGGCGGCGGCTCTCATATTACCGACTTTTTGCTGAGCTGAGAGGGGGAAGGGAAATGACAGCAGAAATCAAAAGACAAACACTTGCCATTCTCGTGGATAACGAGTCAGGCGTGCTCTCGCAGATCTCCCGCCTTTTCTCCCGAAAGGGCTACAACATCGAATCTCTTGCCGTGGGCGCCACGGAGCATGTAGAAACCTCGCGTATTACCATTGAGGTCATGGCGGATGACGATCAGGCAAGGCTACTTGCCAATCAGCTGCGCAAGCTGGTGCCCGTGCACTCGGTCAAGCTTCTTACGCAAGACACCTCCATTCGCCGCGAGCTGGTGCTTTACAAGGTGCGCACACCCGACAGCGCGGTGAGAAACGAGATTATCGGCATTGCAAACATCTTCCGCGCCAACATCATTGATGTGGCGATCAATTCCATTACCCTTTCCGTTATCGGTGCAGAATCCAAGACCGATGCTATGGAAAAGCTGCTGCGCGAGTATGAGATACTCGAGCTTGTAAGAACCGGCGTTATTGCCCTTGAGAGAGGACAAGAAACAATAAAAGACGAAACCAAAGAAAAAGGAGAATTTGATTATGGCAAAAATGTATTATGAAAAGGATTGTGACCTTAATAAACTGAACGGTAAGACCATTGCGATCGTAGGCTACGGCTCGCAGGGTCACGCACACGCTCTGAACCTTCGCGACTCCGGTTGCAACGTCATTATTGGCCTGCGCCAAGGCGGCAAATCCTGGCCTGTTGCAGAAAAGGACGGCTTTGAGGTCTACACCGTAGCTGAGGCTACCAAAAAGGCTGACATCATCATGATCCTCATCAACGATGAGGCACAGGGCGATATGTACAAAAAGGACATCGCTCCCAACCTTACCGCAGGCAAGGCGCTTGCCTTTGCACACGGCTTTAACATTCGCTACAAGCAGATCGTTCCCCCTGCTGACGTTGACGTATTCATGGCAGCACCCAAGGGCCCCGGTCACACCGTGCGCGGCCAGTACATGGCAGGCAAGGGCGTGCCCTGCCTCGTAGCTGTTGAGCAGAACGCAACCGGCAAGGCTTACGATATCGCACTTGCATACATCGCAGGCATCGGCGGCGCTCGCGCAGGTATCCTTGAAACTACCATGAACGAGGAGACCGAGACCGACCTCTTTGGCGAGCAGGCAGTGCTTTGCGGTGGTGTAGTAGACCTTATGCGTTGCGGCTTTGAGACCCTCGTTGAGGCAGGCTACAAGCCCGAAAACGCTTACTTTGAGTGCATCCACGAGATGAAGCTGATCATCGACCTGATCAATAAGGGCGGCGTTGCTGCAATGAACTACTCGATCTCTGATACCGCAGAGTATGGTGAGTATGTATCCGGTCCTCGCGTACTGCCCTACGAGCAGACCAAGGCTAATATGAAGGCTGTACTTTCTGACATTCAGGACGGCACCTTTGCCGACAAGTGGATCGCTGAGAATAAGAACGGCAGATGCTTCTTCAATTCCAAGCGCGCTCAACTTGCTAAGCACCAGATGGAGATCGTAGGCAAGGAGCTGCGTGAGCAGATGCTGTGGAAGAATGACAGCGACCTTGACACTGCCTCCAACTAAGGCTTGCATCTTTTGCGCCTAACACCCCTGTGCAGGGCTCGGAGTAGGTTTCTACACCGTCGCCCTGCCCGGCGGCGTTATGCATCAAAATCTGCGGCGCCTTGGCTTGCATCTTTTGCGCCTAACACCCCTGTGCAGGGCTCGGAGTAGGTTTCTACACCGTCGCCCTGCCCGGCGGCGCTATGCATCAAAATCTGCGGCGCCTTGGAAAACCTATTTGCAGGTTTTTTGTTTCAATATCGCTTGCAAAAGCGGTATTGCAAGAGAAAATCTGATTTTCACTAAACAAAATTTCACCTTTACGGAGGTATATGATATGTATTCCGATCAGATCAAAAAAGGCGTTGAACGCACCCCCAACCGCAGCCTTTTGTATGCGCTTGGTTATACCGATGAGGAGCTTTCTCGCCCGCTTGTTGGCGTAGTTTGCTCGCACAATGAGATCGTACCGGGTCACATGCATCTTGATAAGATCGCCGAGGCGGTCAAGGCAGGTGTACGCGCCGCAGGCGGCACGCCCATTATGTTTCCCGCTATTGCCGTTTGCGACGGTATTGCCATGGGACACGTTGGCATGAAATATTCGCTTGTAACGCGCGACCTGATTGCCGATTCTACCGAGGCAATGGTTATGGCGCATCAGTTTGACGGACTTGTGATGATCCCCAACTGCGACAAGAACGTGCCCGGCCTTTTGATGGCTGCGGCGCGCCTGAATATCCCCACCATTTTCTGCTCGGGCGGTCCCATGCTTGCAGGGCGCTTGCAGGATGGCAGACGCACCTGTCTTAGCCACATGTTTGAGGCGGTGGGCGCGTACAAGGCAGGCACGCTTGATGAGGCGGGTGTTGCCGATTATACCGAGAACGCTTGCCCCAGCTGCGGATCCTGCTCGGGTATGTACACCGCAAACTCCATGAACTGCTTAACCGAGGCCATCGGCATGGCACTCTCAGGCAACGGCACTGTGCCCGCGCCTCTTTCGGCGCGTATTCGCCTTGCAAAGCACGCAGGCATGAAGATCATGGAGCTGATCGAGAAGAACATCCGTCCTCGCGACATTATGACCGAGGCGGCATTCCACAATGCCGAAACGGTGGATATGGCACTTGGCTGCTCCACCAACACGATGCTGCATCTGCCCGCAATCGCGCACGAGGCAGGCGTGGAGATCAGCCTTGATATGTCCAATGCCATCAGCCAAAGAACCCCCAACCTCTGCCACCTTGCACCTGCAGGTGACACCTATATGGAGGATCTTGACCGTGCGGGCGGCGTTTGGGCAGTGATGAAGGAGCTTACCAAAAAGGATCTGCTCGACACCTCTGTGATGACGGTAACGGGCAAGACGCTTGGAGAAAACCTTGCGGGCGTTGTAAACCGCGACCCCGAGATCATTCGTCCCATCGAAAACCCCTATTCCAACAACGGCGGCATTGCTGTGCTCAAGGGCAACCTTGCCCCCGACGGATGTGTGGTAAAGCAGTCGGCAGTTGCACCCGAAATGATGGTGCATGAGGGCCCTGCACGCGTGTTTGATTCTGAGGATGAGGCAATTAAAGCAATCTACGCCGGCAAGATCGTTGCAGGTGACGTAGTTGTGATTCGTTACGAGGGTCCTAAGGGTGGCCCCGGTATGCGTGAGATGCTCAACCCGACCTCCGCTATTTGCGGCATGGGTCTTGGCGAGAGCGTGGCGCTGATTACCGACGGACGCTTTTCAGGCGCTACCCGCGGTGCTGCGATCGGGCATGTTAGCCCTGAGGCAGCCGCAGGCGGCAACATCGCACTCGTGAAGGAGGGCGATATCATTTCAATCAATATTAAGGAGTGCAGTGTGACATTGCAGGTGTCCGATGAGGAGCTTGCCGCACGCCGTGCCGCTTGGCAGGCACCCGAACCCAAGGTGAAAACGGGATATCTTGCGCGTTATGCAAAGCTCGTTTCCTCCGCTGATAAGGGCGCTGTACTCACGATCTGATGAGAGGGAAAAATTATGGATCGCGTAAAAATATTTGACACCACCCTGCGTGACGGCGAGCAATCGCCCGGCTGCAGCATGAACCTTCAGGAAAAGATCGAGGTTGCAAAGCAGCTCGAGCTCATGCGCGTTGATGTGATCGAGGCGGGCTTCGCCATCTCCTCGCCGGGTGATTTTGAGTCTGTTAATACCATTGCCAAGACCGTTAAGGATTGCAGCGTAGCATCGCTTGCACGCGCTACGGTCAAGGATATTGATACCGCGTGGGAGGCGGTAAAGGTTGCCACCGATCCCCGCATCCATCTGTTTATCGCCACCTCGCCTCTGCATATGGAGTACAAGCTCCGCATGACACCTGAGCAGGTTTTGGCGCGCACCGCCGAGATGGTTGCGCATGCACGCAAGTACTGCTCGAACATCGAGTTTTCGGCAGAGGATGCAACGCGCAGCGATTGGGAGTTCCTTGCAAAGGTGGTAAACACTGCCATTGCAAACGGCGCAACTGTGATCAACCTGCCCGATACCGTGGGCTACACTACGCCCGGCGAGATGCGTGCGCTGATCGAATATATGGTGAAGCATACCGATCACGCAGGTCGTGCCGAGTTTTCGGTGCACTGCCACAACGACCTTGGTATGGCAGTTGCCAATTCTCTTGCCGGTGTGCTGGGTGGCGCAAGACAGATCGAGTGCACGGTAAACGGACTTGGCGAGCGTGCGGGTAACACCGCGCTTGAGGAGGTCGTAATGGCAATGCATACCCGCCCCGATCTTTATCATGTCAATACCCGTCTTGATACCACGCGTATCTCGCGCGCAAGCAAGACCGTTTATAACATCATCGGTCAAAACGCACCCCTCAACAAGCCTATCGTTGGCAAAAACGCGTTTTTGCACGAGTCGGGCATTCACCAGCACGGCGTGCTTGCAAATAAGCAGACCTATGAGATCTTAACGCCCCAATCGGTTGGTATTGTGGCAAACAATCTCGTGCTTGGCAAGCATTCGGGCAAGCATGCGTTTGAAAGCCGCCTCAATGAGCTTGGCTACCACCTCTCCGCCGAGGAGCTGCTCTCCTGCTTTGAGGAGTTTAAGGTGCTTTGTGACAAGAAAAAGACCATAAACGATGAGGATATTGAGGCGATCGTGCTGCATAAGACCACGACCCACGATATGCCCGAGGATGCAGGCTTTAAGCTTGATCGCTTTGTGGTACATACCAGCAACTTTACCACCTCAACAAGCACCGTTGTGCTGACCCGTGATGGCGAGAAATTTGAGGAGGTCAGCCTTGGTGACGGTCCGATCGATGCTTCCTTTAAGGCGATCGATAAGATCGTAAACCCCGAGGCGCACACCTTTAAGACCTATACCATTCATTCGATCTCCGAGGGTAAGGATACCCTTGGTGACGTAACCGTGCGTCTTGCCGCAGGCAATCGCACCTATACGGGTAAGGGACTTTCCACCGATATTATTGAGGCAAGTATTCTTGCCTATATCAATGCGATCAACAAGATGCAATACGCTGCCGAGCAGGCAAAGATAAGGGAGGCTAACTGACATGGGAATGACCATGACACAAAAAATTCTCGCCGCGCACGCGGGGCTTGATACCGTTAAGGCGGGTGACCTCATTGAGGCAAAGCTTGATATCGTGCTCGGTAACGACGTTACCACGCCCGTCGCGGTTGACGTATTTGACAAGGCGGGCTTTACCCGTGTGTTTGATAAGGATAAGATCGCCATCGTGCTCGATCACTATACGCCCTGCAAGGATATCAAGTCCGCGGAGCTGTGTAAAACGGCAAGGGAGTTTGCAAAGCGCTTTGACATCACCCACTTTTATGATGTGGGTGCAGTCGGCATTGAGCACGCGCTCCTGCCCGAAAAGGGTATCGTTGGCCCCGGTGACTGCATCATTGGTGCCGATTCGCACACCTGCACCTACGGCGCGCTTGGCGCATTTTCCACGGGTGTTGGCTCAACCGATATGGCAGCAGGCATGGCTATGGGCGAGAACTGGTTTAAGGTTCCCTCTGCCATCAAGGTCGTGCTGAAGGGCAAGCTGCAGCCCTATGTGAGCGGCAAGGACGTGATCCTGCACCTCATTGGCATGATCGGCGTTGACGGCGCACTTTACAAATCTCTTGAATTTGTGGGAGAGGGCGTTTCGGCACTCACCATGGATGACCGCTTCTCGATTGCAAACATGGCGATCGAGGCGGGTGCAAAAAACGGCATCTTCCCCGTAGACGAGCAGACCTTGGCTTACGTGAAGGATCGCTTTACGCGCCCTGTGCGTGTGTTTGAGGCGGATGCCGATGCAGAATACGAGCGCGAGGTCGTGATCGACCTTAACACCTTAAAGCCTACGGTAGCACTTCCGCACCTGCCCTCCAACACCAAAACGGTGGATGAGGTAAAGGGCATGCCCATTGATCAGGTCGTGATCGGCTCCTGCACCAACGGTCGCATTGGCGACCTGCGCGCCGCCGCTGAGATCCTGAAGGGCAAAAAGGTTGCAAAGGGTGTGCGTTGCATCGTCATTCCCGCAACCGAGGAGGTTTACCTGCAATCGATCAAGGAGGGGCTTACGCAGATCTTTATCGAGGCAGGCTGTGCGGTTTCTACGCCCACCTGCGGACCCTGCCTTGGCGGTCATATGGGCTGTATGGCAGCAGGCGAGCGCGCCGTTGCCACCACAAACCGTAACTTCGTTGGCAGAATGGGACACGTAAAGAGCGAGGTTATCCTTGCTTCTCCTGCGGTTGCTGCCGCTTCTGCTGTGGCAGGTGCCGTGGCATCGCCCTATGATATGGAGGTGTAAGCATGTATCAAGGAACAGCTTTTCAATACGGAGATAATGTCGATACCGACGTTATTATTCCTGCCCGTTACTTAAACGCCCCCTCTGCAGAGGAGCTTGCAAAGCACTGCATGGAGGATATTGACGTTAATTTTGTCAAAGAGGTAAAGAAGGGCGATATTATGGTCGGCGGAGAGAACTTTGGCTGCGGCTCCTCCCGTGAGCACGCGCCCATTGCGATCCGTGCCAGCGGTATTTCCTGCGTGATCGCTGCCAGCTTTGCGCGTATCTTCTACCGCAATGCGATCAACATCGGCTTCCCGATCCTTGAATGCCCCGAGGCGGCGGCAAGGATCAAAAAGGGCGATACCGTAACGGTGGATGCCGATCAGGGTATCATTAAAAATGAAACAACGGGTGAGGTATTTCATGCTACGCCCTTTCCCGCCTTTATCAACCGTATCATTGAAAACGGCGGCCTGCTGCCCTATCTTGTAAACAAGGAGGCAGGCAAATGACCTACAATATTGCACTTGTAAAGGGTGATGGCATCGGCCCTGAGATCGTGGATAGCGCGGTGCGCGTGCTCGAGAAGATCGGCGAGAAATACGGTCACACCTTCAATTTTACTTCTTATCTTGCGGGCGGATGCGCCATCGACGCCTGCGGCATGCCCTTGCCCCCCGAAACGGTTGAGGGATGTAAGCAGAGCGATAGCGTTCTGCTTGGTGCTGTGGGCGGCCCCAAGTGGGATACGCTACCCGGCAACATTCGCCCCGAAAAGGCACTGCTTGGTCTTCGCGCGGCACTCGGGCTTTACACCAATCTGCGCCCTGCGCGCATTTTCCCCGCGCTGAAAAGTGCCTGTGCACTGCGCCCCGATATCATTGACCGCGGCTTTGATCTTGTGATCGTGCGCGAGCTGACGGGCGGTATCTATTTTGGTGAGCGCGGTCGCCGTGAGGGCAAATACGGCCCCGAGGCGTACGACACCGAGGCTTATAGCGTGGTTGAGGTTGAGCGCATTGCGCGCGTGGCGTTTGAAACGGCACGCAAGCGCCGCTGTAACGTGGTAAGCATTGATAAGGCAAATGTGCTGGAAACCTCAAGGCTCTGGCGCGAAACGGTGCACCGCATTGCTGCTGAGTACCCCGATGTAACGGTTTCCGATATGCTGGTGGATAACGCCGCTATGCAGCTCATTCGCGACCCCTCGCGCTTTGATGTGGTCGTGACCTCGAATATGTTCGGAGATATTCTCTCCGATGAGGCATCGCAGATCACAGGCTCTATCGGTCTGCTTGCTTCCGCTTCTCTTGGTGCTACGAAATGCGGGCTTTACGAGCCGATCCACGGCTCCGCCCCCGATATCGCAGGACAAAATAAAGCAAACCCCATTGCCACCATTCTTTCCGCTGCTATGATGCTGCGCTACTCCTTTGATCTTGCCGCTGAGGCAGATGATATCGAGGCAGCCGTAAACAGCGTGATTGAAGATGGTTACCGTACGGCGGATATTCTGACCGATCCCGCAATGGAACCGCTCACCTGTACCGCCATGACAGAAAAGATCATGGAAAGGATTTAAATAAAATGCTTGATATCAAAGTAACAAGAACTGCCACCCCCAAGGCAAAGCCGGAGGGCAAGCTTGGCTTCGGTAAGATCTTTACCGACCATATGTTCGTGATGAATTATACCGAGGGTATGGGCTGGCATGATGCGCGCATCGTGCCGTTCTCCGATATTTCTCTCTCGCCTGCATGCGTGGTCTTCCACTACGGGCAGGAGATGTTTGAGGGTATGAAGGCTTATAAGGGTGCTGACGGCAAAACTTACCTGTTCCGCCCTGAGATGAATGCGAAGCGTGCCAATGAATCGAACAAGCGCCTTTGCATCCCTGAGATCCCCGAGGATATCTTTGTTGAGGCTGTCAAGGCTGTGGTAAAGGTCGATGAGGATTGGATCCCCACCGAGGAGGGCACGTCGCTTTACGTTCGCCCCTTTGTGATCGCAACCGACGCATTCCTTGGCGTTGCGCCCTCTAAGACCTACCTCTTTATGGTCATCCTCTCTCCGAGTGGTGCTTATTACAGCGACGGTCTTGCTCCCGTTGGCATCTGGATCGAGGACGATTACGTGCGTGCTGTTAAGGGTGGTATCGGTTATGCAAAAACCGGTGGCAACTATTGCGCAAGCCTTGCGGCACAGGTTAAGGCACACGATGCGGGCTTCTCGCAGGTGCTTTGGCTTGACGGTGTGGAGCGCCGCTATATCGAGGAGGTTGGCGCTATGAACATCTTCTTTAAGGTCGATGGCAAGGTGCTCACTCCGATGCTCAACGGCAGTATTTTGCCCGGTATTACGAGAAACTCCGTTATCAACCTCTTAAAGGAGTGGGGTGTGCCTGTTGAGGAGCGCCGCATTTCGGTTGACGAGCTGTTGGAGGCGCAGAAGAACGGCAAGCTTGAGGAGGTCTTTGGCACAGGCACGGCAGCGGTCATCTCGCCTGTCGGCAAGCTCCGTTACAAGGATGATGTGATGACCATCGGCGACGGTGGAATTGGTCCTGTCAGCCAAAAACTTTACGATACCATTACGGGTATTCAGACCGGTAAGCTGGCAGATCCCTTCGGTTGGCGCGTGACGCTCTAAGAGGTGTGCAATGCTAACACTTGATAAGGTTTATCAGGCGGCCTTTGTGCTGCGTGACGTGGCACGTAAGACCGACCTCATTCAGGCGCGTAATATGTGCACCGATTGTGAACTTTACCTTAAAACTGAGAATTTGCAGGTAACGGGTAGCTTTAAGGTGCGTGGCGCGTACTATAAGATCAGCCAACTTTCCGAGGCAGAGCGCGCAAAAGGTATCGTTGCCTGCAGTGCAGGCAACCATGCGCAGGGTGTTGCGCTTGCGGCGCAAAAAATGGGCATTAAGAGCGTGATCTGCATGCCCGATGGCGCACCGATCAGCAAGGTAGAGGCGACCAAGGCATTTGGTGCTGAGGCTTGCCTTGTGCCGGGCGCTTATGACGATGCTTATCAAAAGGCACTTAGCCTTTGCGAAGAAACCGGTGCTACGCTCATTCACCCCTTCGATGACGAGGAGGTGATTGCAGGTCAGGGCACGATCGGTCTTGAGATCTTAGAGCAGATCGGGGATGCCGATGCCGTGGTAGTGCCTGTTGGCGGCGGCGGACTTGTTGCGGGCGTTGCCTATGCCATTAAGCACTTGCGCCCTGATATTAAGGTTTACGGTGTGCAGGCAGAACGCGCTGCCAGCATGGCACAAAGCCTTAAGCTTGGCAAGCAGATCACGCTTGACAGTGTTTCTACCTTTGCCGACGGTATTGCTGTAAAGCATCCCGGCGATAACACCTTTAAGCTCATTGGCGAATATGTTGATGATGTAGTAACTGTTACAGAGGATGAGATCGCAACGGCGATCCTTACTCTGATGGAAAAGCAAAAGCTGGTTGCTGAGGGTGCGGGCGCGGTAAGTGTTGCGGCTGTCATGTTCGATAAGGTGCCTGTAAAGGGCAAAAAGGTCGTGTGCGTGGTTTCGGGCGGCAATATTGATGTAAACATTCTCTCTCGCGTGGTTACGCGCGGACTTGTCACCACGGGCAGAAATGCAACCCTGCAGATCGCCCTTGAGGATAAGCCCGGTCAGCTGCTGGGCGTGAGTAGCATTATTTCCCGTTGCGGCGGTAACGTTGTCAGCGTGCACCATGAAAGATCCGACGCCAATATGGCAGTGGCAAGCTGTTTCCTCAAAATTGGCATGGAAACGCGCGACTTTGAGCAGATAGAAGAGATCCGCCAAGAGCTTACCAAGGCGGGCTTCAAGATCGTATCATAAGGAGAATATATATGATTAAGCAAATTTCTACCGATAAGGCACCCGCTGCGATTGGCCCTTACTCACAGGCGCTTGATCTTGGCAACATGGTATTTGTTTCGGGTCAGATCCCGGTCGATCCCCAAACTGGCACAATGCCCGAGAGTGTGGAGGCGCAGGCAGTGCAGGCGCTTACCAACCTCAAAAACGTGCTTGCCGCGGCAGGGCTTGGCATGGAGAGCGTGGTAAAGACTGTTGTGTTCCTGCAGGACCTTGCTGATTTTGCCGTTGTAAACGGTATTTATGAAAGCTTTTTCAAGGCACCGTTCCCCGCGCGCAGCTGTGTTGCGGTTGCGGCAATTCCGAAGGGCGCAAAGCTTGAGATCGAGTGCATTGCAGTAAAGGCTTGAGGCTAAGACATACATTTCTGTACAAAGTATAAAAACAAAATATCGGCGATCCTTTTATTAAGGGTCGCCGATGTTTTTGTCAAAAATCGATATCCGACTTCTCCAAATTGGAAAAACAAAAGAAAACTAATTTTAAAATTGGAAAATTTCGCAATAAAAATAGAAAAACAAACAGCTAAAAATATGCGAAAAGAGGGACTTTGTATAAAATATCACGACGTATAAATAAAAATGCATATTTGCAGGGCGACTTTTGCCGCGCTGCTCTATGCATTTTGCGAGAATTAAATTATTTTCTTATTAAATGCTTGACAATATAAGGCAAACTGTGTATAATATTACCGTATGTTTGATTAGTGTGAATAAATATTCACATTTAATGAGTAATTTCCCAATCGTGCGAAAGGATCTGCATCGTGAAAACAGTATTTATTGACGGTAGCGCAGGTACCACGGGTCTTCGCATCCGTGAGCGGCTTGCCGCCAGGACCGATCTTTCTCTTATCGTTTTGCCCGAGGAGAGGCGTAAGGATACCGCCGCCCGTCGCGAGGCACTGAACAGCGCCGACGTGGCGTTTCTTTGCTTGCCCGATGATGCCGCCCGTGAGGCGGTGGCAATGATAGACAATCCCAATACGGCGGTGATCGATACCTCTACCGCACACCGCACTGCAAGCGGCTGGACCTACGGCTTTCCCGAGCTCTCAGAGCAGCGCGCTAAGATCGCGGCCGCCAAGCGCATTGCAAACCCCGGGTGTCACGCCAGCGGGTTTGTCGCGTTGGTAGCACCTCTTGTGCGCGCAGGTCTGATCGCGCCCGATGCAAGGCTTTCCGCCTTTTCTCTCACCGGCTACTCGGGCGGCGGCAAAAAAATGATTGCCGACTATGAGGCGACCGACCGCGCTGCCTGCTTTGGCGCGCCGCGTCAATATGCGCTGACCCAGGCGCATAAGCACCTGCCCGAAATGAGTGCGGTGTGCGGTCTTACGCGCGCCCCCATCTTTTCCCCCATCGTGGCGGACTACTATGCGGGCATGGAGGTGACTGTGCCGCTGTTTGCCGATATGGTAAAGGGCACAAAGGCAGATATCATTGCCGCATACCGTGAGGCATATCAGGGCGGCTTGGTGCGTTACAATGAAAAAATGGCGGAAAATGGGCTTTTGTGTGGCTCTGCCTTTGCGGGGCGTGACGATATGGAGATCGGCGTGCTTGGCAATGAGGAGCGCATATTGCTCGTTTCTCGCTTTGATAATCTTGGCAAGGGCGCTTCGGGCGCAGCCATACAAAATATGAATATCCTGCTCGGTGTTGACGAATGTGCGGGACTTGTGATAGGAGATGTAGAAAAATGATAAAGTTGATTGGTGGCGGTGTTTGTGCCGCAAAAGGATTTCGTGCCAACGGTGTACATTGCGGCATTCGCAAAAATAAAATTAAAAAGGACCTCGCGCTTATCGTCAGTGACGTGCCTGCAACCGCGGCAGCAGTTTATACCACAAATCTTGTAAAGGGTGCGCCCTTGCTTGTGACAAAAAAGCATCTTGCAAACGGTGTGGCACAGGCGATCATCTGCAATAGCGGCAATGCAAACACCTGCAATGCAAACGGCGTGGAGATCGCGGAGCATATGAGTGAGCTTGTTGGTGCAATCGCGGGTATTGACCAAAACGATGTTGTGGTGGCGTCCACGGGTGTAATCGGACAGCCCCTTGACATTACCCCCATTAAGGCAGGCATGCCCGCGCTTGTTTCGGGCCTTAGCGCCGATCATCTTGGCGCACGTGCTGCGGCAGAAGCCATTATGACCACTGATACCGTTGCCAAGGAGGTTGCGGTGGAATTCGAGGTCGGCGGCAAGACCTGCCGTCTTGGCGGTATTGCCAAGGGCAGCGGCATGATACACCCGAACATGGCAACCATGCTGGTGTTTATCACCACGGATGTTAAGATCTCAGCCGAGATGCTGCAAAAGGCGCTTTCAACCGATATCCAAAAAACCTTTAACATGGTAAGCATTGACGGCGACACCTCTACCAACGATATGGTGACCGTGCTTGCCAACGGCATGGCAGAAAACGATGAGATCGTATCGGACGGCGAGGATTTCAGCACCTTTATGACGGCGCTGAATACGGTAACAGTTCAGCTTTGCCGCATGCTTGCGGGCGACGGTGAGGGTGCCACAAAGCTGCTTGAGTGCAAGGTTACGGGTGCAAAATGCCCCCAATGCGCGAAGACGGTTGCCAAAAGCGTGATCTGCTCCAGCCTCTTAAAATCCGCTATGTTTGGCGCGGATGCCAACTGGGGTCGTGTGCTTTGCGCCATTGGCTACAGCGGTGCTGCGGTCGATGTTGATAAGATCGGCGTTGCCTTCCGCTCGGCAAAGGGAACCATCACGGTGTGCGAAAACGGCGCAGGTGTAGAGTTCTCTGAGGAGATCGCAAAGGAGATCCTGCTTGAAAAGGAAATTGAAATTTTGGTTTCGCTCGGCGAGGGCGAGCATGAGGCTACCGCTTGGGGCTGTGACCTTACATACGATTACGTAAAGATCAACGGCGATTACCGCACTTGATCGGCAAAGAGGGTAAAATGAAAAACGAGTTTTCTAATAGCGAGCGCGCGCAGGTTTTGGCGCAGGCGCTCCCGTACATCAGACGCTATAACGGCAAGGTCATCGTTGTAAAATACGGCGGCAACGCTATGATCAATGAGGAGCTCAAGCAGCAGGTCATGGAGGACATTGTGTTACTCCATCTCATTGGCGTGCGTGTTGTTTTGGTGCACGGCGGTGGCCCCGAGATCAACGAGCTGATGCAAAAGCTTGGCAAGAAGGCGGAGTTTGTAGACGGTCTTCGCGTAACCGATAAGGAAACGGTGGATATCGTGCAGATGGTGCTGGCAGGCAAGGTCAATAAGACGCTTGTTAATTTGCTTGAGATGAAGGGCGGCAACGCCATGGGTATTTCGGGCATGGACGGGCGCCTGATTGAGGCTGAGCCCAAAAACGAAAAGCTTGGATTTGTAGGTAAGATCAAAAGGGTAAATATTGCCCCCGTTACCGACCTTCTTGAAAAGGATTACATTCCCGTGATCTCCACTGTCGGATGCGATAAAAAGGGAAATACGTATAACATAAACGGCGATACTGCCGCCGCCTGCATCGCAGGTGCGCTTGGGGCAGAGCGTCTTATCATGATGACCGATATTGCGGGCGTGCTGACCGATAAAAACGATCCCAGCACCCTCATTCCCAATCTTACGGTTTCTGAGGCGAAAAAGCTTTACGAGAACGGTGTTATTTCGGGCGGCATGATCCCGAAGGTCGATTGCTGTATCGAGGCGATCGAGCGCGGTGTCGAAAAGGTGATTATTATGGATGGGTGCGTGCCCCACTCTATCCTCATGGAGCTGCTCACCAACGAGGGCGCAGGTACGATGGTAACAAGGGACTAAGAACATGAAAAGCTTTAAGCAACTTGATGAAAATTATGTAGCACATACCTACAAGCGCTTTCCTGTAGAAATCGTTTCGGGTAAAGGTTCACTCCTTTACGACGTGAACGGCAAGGAATATATCGATATGGGATCCGGCATTGCCGTATCCGCGCTTGGCGCGAGTGATGCGGGGTGGGTTGCGGCAGTAAGTGCACAGCTTTCAAAGGTGCAGCATACCTCAAACCTCTACTACACAAGCCCGTGTGCCATGCTTGCTGCCGAGCTATGCCGCAGAACGGGCATGAAAAAGGTGTTTTTCGGCAATTCGGGCGCTGAGGCAAACGAGTGCGCCATTAAGGTTGCGCGCAAATATGCCGCTGATAAAAAGGGCGAGGGCGCGTATCAGATCGTTACGCTTGAAAACAGCTTTCACGGAAGAACCTTAGCCACGCTTTCGGCAACGGGGCAGGCGCATTACCATGAGCTTTTTCAGCCCCTTGTTGACGGATTTTTGCACACGCCTGCCAACGATTTTGAGGCGTTTGTAAAGCTTGCCGAGGAAAACAAGATCGCCGCCATTATGATGGAGGCGGTGCAGGGCGAGGGCGGCGTGTATGCGCTTGACAGGGATTTTGTAACACGTGTAGCCGCTTTTGCTAAGGAAAACGATATTCTTGTCATCTTTGACGAGGTGCAAACGGGCAATGGACGCACGGGCGAGCTCTATGCGTACATGCATTACGGTGTCACGCCCGATGTTGTTACCACCGCTAAGGGTCTTGGCGGGGGACTGCCGATCGGTGCTTGCATGCTTGGCGAAAAGGTAGAAAGTGTGCTTGGCTACGGCGACCACGGCTCAACCTTTGGCGGCAATCCCGTTTGTGCGGCTGGGGCGCTGTATGTGCTCTCACAGCTTGATGATAATATGCTTGCCGACGTACGCAAAAAAAGCGCTTACGTGTTTGAAAGTCTTTGCGGCGCAAAGGGTGTAAAATCTGTTAGCGGTATGGGTCTGATGATCGGCATTGAAACCGAAAAGCCTGCGGCAGAGATCGTTGCCGCGTGCCGCGAGCAGGGCGTTTTGTGCCTGACGGCAAAGCACAAGGTGCGCTTGCTGCCCGCTCTGAATATCCCGCAAAACGTGCTTGAAAAAGCCATCGAAATTATCAAATCCGCCTGTGCGGAGTAAGGAGTAGATATGTTCCTTCAAAATAAGCATTTTTTAAAGCTGCTTGATTTCACGCCTGCTGAGATCGAGGCGCTGCTTGATCTTGCAGCGGATCTCAAGGCAAAGAAAAAGGCGGGCATTCCGCACCGCTTACATGAGGGCAAGAGCATTGCGCTGATCTTTGAAAAGACCAGCACCCGTACACGCTGCGCCTATGAGGTAGCGGTAACCGATCTTGGTATGCATGCTGTATATCTTGATCCCTCGGGCTCGCAGATCGGCAAAAAGGAGAGCATTGCCGATACCGCGCGCGTGCTGGGCCGTATGTTTGACGGTATTGAGTACCGTGGCTTTGGTCAAGAGATCGTAGAGGAACTTGCAGCGTATGCAGGTGTTCCTGTATGGAACGGCCTTACCAACGAGTATCACCCCACGCAGATCCTTGCCGATTTTCTCACTGTTCGTGAGCATTTTGGTGCGCTTGCAGGCAAAAAGTTGGTTTATATGGGTGATGCGCGCTACAACATGGGTAATTCTTTAATGGTTGGCTGTGCCAAAATGGGCATGCACTTTGTTGCGTGTGCTCCCAAGGCATATTTCCCCAGTGAGGAGCTTGTTGCTACCTGCCGTGCGATCGCCGAGGAAACGGGTGCAACGCTTGAATTTATCGAGGATCCCGCACTTGCAGTAAAGGGTGCTGATGTGCTCTATACCGATGTTTGGGTTTCGATGGGTGAGCCCGATAGCGTTTGGAAAGAGCGTATTGAGGCACTCACACCTTATCGCGTGACCGAGGAGCTGATGGATCTCGCCGGCCCGCAGTGCCGCTTTATGCATTGCTTGCCTGCATTCCATGACCTCAAGACCACGGTCGGCAAGCAGATCTTTGAGAAATTTGGCATCGATTGCATGGAAGTGACCGACGGTGTGTTTGAGAGTGAGCGCTCGATCGTGTTTGACGAGGCGGAGAACCGTATGCATACCATCAAGGCTGTTATGGCGGCTACACTCTGATCTGCAAGGAGGGCATTATGGCAAAGGATCTTGAAAAAAGTGCCAAACGGTACGTAAAAAAGGGTTTTAAGCGCCTGCATGCCGCAACAAAGCTTGCCATGGCGGTGGCTTTGATCGTTGGTATTGCGGCAGGTGCACTTGCTTGTATCCATTTTTCAAAGAATGACCGTTTTGTGCTCAAGGGCCAAACGAGCTTTTCCATTGACATGGTAGAGGGTAGCACTACACCGTATTTTTACACCGAGGAGGGTGTTGAGGCATATTGCTTTGGCAAGGATGTTTCGGGCAAGGTGAGTGTTGAAACCAATCTTGAAAAGGATGCCGAGGGGCGGTATATGATCCCCACCGACAAGGAGGGTGTGTATACCATTACCTATACAGTGGATGCCCTTAAATTTGGCGAGTATGCGCCCAACGGACAGATCAAGCGCATTCGTGTATTCACGGTAACGGCGGTAGAGGAGGACGGGCACAATGGCTAAAAGAAAAAAGAAATTTTCTGCACCGTTGACCGCTTTCTTGTGTGTAGTGTGCCTGATTGCGGGCTTGGTGCTGGGTGCTCTCGGTGCTGCTCTTTACAGTGCCGCTACCTTTAAAAGTGATGAGGTGCCGCCTGTTTTGGTGCAGGGCGAGCTGCAGATCCATTTCCTTGAGCTTGGTAATAAATACACGGGAGATTGCACCTATATCAAGGCGGGCGACGTGGATATTTTGATCGATGCCGGCTCGCGCTCCTCAAGTGTACCCGTGATTGCGGAGTATATCAATCAGTATGTCACGGACGGTAAGCTGGAGTATGTGATCGTTACGCACGCGCATCAGGACCATTACGCGGGCTTTTCGGTAACAGACGGTAGCATTTTTGATCTTTATGAGTGTGAGGTCATCATTGACTTCGCTATGACAAACCAAGAGGATAAGGGCACGAATATGTATAGCCGCTACCTTGCGGAGCGTGATGCCGAGATCGCGGCGGGTGCTACGCACTATACCGCGGCGGAATGTGTGGCGCGTGAGGGTGGCGTATTTGCACTTGACAGCGGTATTACCATGACGGTGCTTGATAGCTATTACTATTATAACGAGGCAGAAACCGAAAACGACTATTCGGTCTGCACGCTCTTTACATACGGTAGCTACAATTACCTCTTTACGGGCGACCTTGAGGAGGATGGTGAGGAGCATCTTGTATCTATGAATACGCTCCCCGAGGTTACGCTTTATAAGGCGGGGCACCATGGCTCAAAAACGTCGTCGTCGGATGCGCTTTTAGAGGTGATCAAGCCCGAGGTCGTTTGTGTTTGCTGCTGCTGTGGCAGCTCGGAGTATACCGATACCGATGCCAATCAATTCCCAACGCAAGCCTTTATCGATCGCATTGCGCCCCATACCGATAAGGTGTATGTTACCAGCATGTGCATAGATTATGATGCGGGCACCTTTGCATCCATGAACGGCAATATTGCCGTTGTGACCGATAAAACAGGGGTGCGCGTGGTGTGCGGCAGCGGCGATAGCCGCGTGCTAAAGGAATGGGAATGGTTTAGAGAACACCGCACCTGCCCCGATGATTGGAAATAGCTTGAATACTAAAAAAGAACTCCTGCCCTGGCAGGAGTTCTTTTTTAATCATGCTCTAAAAGAGATCTGTAAAACTCAAAATAATCTGAGCGCTTATTGGCGGTAAATTCAATTGCTTCTCTTGGGTGCCTGTTTAAAAGCCCCGTAAACATATATTGCAGATCATAGCCCCAGCAAACGCTCTCGGCTTTTAGCGCGGGAATATACGTTTCAATGAATTTCAGCAGCTCCAAGAAGGAGTATTTGGGATTTTTCAAAAAGCCGAGCAGGAGCTCAAGCGCGCAGTTGCCGGCACCTCTGCCAAGTGACTGTACGGTGGCATCGAGGTGGGATACACCGCAGGAAAGTGTTTCAACGGTATTGGCAAATGCGAGATTTTGGTTGTTGTGGGCGTGAAAGCCGATCTTTTTTTGGGTGCCTTTTACAGCATCAATACAAAGCTTGGAAAGCTGGCAGGCATTTTCGGGATACAGGGCACCAAAGCTGTCAACGAGATAAATGACATCAACAGGAGAGTGGCACAGAAGCGTGAGTGCTTGTGAAAGCTCTGCTGTGCCGACCTTGGAAATTGCCATGATGTTACAGGCGGTTTCATAGCCGAGCGCGTGGAGATGCTCGATCATTTCGATCGCGGTCGGGATCTGATCTGCGTAGCAAGCCACGCGTACCATATCGATCACGCTCTCGCTTTTCGGCAAAAAGTCAGCTTTGTAATTGCACTTTCCAACGTCCGCCATTACAGCGATCTTGAGGTCGGTATCGTTGTTGCCGACAATGGTACGCAGATCCTCCTCGCGGCAGAACTTCCATTTACCAAACTTGGCTTCTTCCAATATGCGTTTGTCGGCGCGGTAGCCAAACTCCATATAGTCAACGCCACATTTGAGGTTTGCTTGGTACAACGCCCGCACAAACTCATCGGTGAAAGCAAAATCGTTGCAAAGTCCGCCGTCACGTACTGTGACATCAAAGACTTTTATATCATTGCGCGAAGACAGTACAGTTCCTTTTCTTTGTATCATGTAGACTCTCCTTATGATATGGATAGGAGTTGTTTTAACTTAAGTGAAACAGCTTTTTGTAAACAGGCAGCACAACGGGGCTGCTGGAGGTAAGTGTTATGCTACCCTTGTGCTCGGTGGGGTTGAGCAGACCTTCGGCATCTAAGCGGCGCGCAAGCTCCCTTGCGGTGCCCACAGCACCGTCAAAAAGCGGCATATCGGTGCCAAAATGACGCAAAATGGCAGCCTTGGCAAAGGGGAAATGCGTGCACCCAAGCACCACAGCATCGGGGCGATTTTTGCCCGAAAAGGGCGCGAGAATGTCATGAAGATAGCGATCTGCCTCGGCACTGTCGCCAAGCCCTGCTTCGACCAAGCGAACGAGCCCCGGGGCAGGGCATTTGTAAAAAACGGCTTGTGCGGCATGTGCGCGGAGCAATGCCCTTAGCTTTTCCTCGCGCAGTGTCGCTTCGGTAGCAAGAACCAAAACACGCGGACGGGGAGAAACCGTCAGTGCAGGCTTGATCGCGGGCTCCATGCCAATGATCGGCACGGTGGGGTATTTTGCACGCAAGGTCTTAGCCGCAACGGCAGTGGCGGTGTTGCAGGCAAGAACAAGCGCTTTTGCCTCCTTGAGCAGACGGCTTGCGTGCTGCAAAACAAGCGCCTCAATTAACTCCCTTGGCTTTTCGCCGTAGGGCGCCATGGCGCTGTCGCCAAAATAGAGCAGATCCTCGTGCGGAAGCAGCTTTTTTACCTCTCGAAGTACACCAATACCCCCAACGCCGGAGTCAAATACGGCAATGGGGGCGGCGCAAGGATCTAACATGCAATATGTGCGGTATGGTGCGAAAGAGTGGGATACGTGATGTGTTTTTTCATGCGTTTACCTCGCGGAGGTCATGCCATGCGATAGCCAACGCCGCGCACGGCACGGATATAAGAGGCGCCGCCTGCGGAAAGCTTGCGCCGCAAGCGATACATATGTACCTGTAGTACGTTGGTGGTAGCGTTGCTCTCGCACAGTGCTCCCAGCAGATCCTTAACGGAAACGGTTTTTCCGCGGTTTTCAAGCAGTAAGGAAAAAAGCCGTTCTTCTGCGGGGCTTAAATGTATGCGTCGCTCGCCTACTAAGGCGATGCCCGGCAAATGGCGTAAAGCCACATCACCGCTTGAGGTGCGGAAATAAGAGCTTAGAATATCCTGCAGAACAGCAGAGGGGTAGGGTAGGGGCAGCAGATGGTCGGCATGGGGAGAGTTGGTATCTTCTGCGGAAAAGCCAACCACGTATGCCTCATCAACACGCGGTATGGGGCGCGGTGGGTGATCAAGATCCAGCAGCCACAGCGTTGCTTTTTCCGGAGATGTGATGGAAATTTTGGCTCGGCTTGCTTCTAAGGTTAGCATGCGCGAAAGGATCGGGTCGGTTGTGAGAATGGCGATCAAAGCGCTTCCTCCTCTTGTTTGATGAGTGTGGCAAAGATGTCTTCTATTTGTGAAAGGCTTTCGGCATGCATTAGACTCCCGCGTGCTGCGGCAGCACCGCGCAATCCCTTGCAATACCACGCCATATGCTTGCGTGCCTCGGCAATGCCGATGCGCGCTCCTTTTTGTTCTACCATATCTGCGGCATGTGAGAGTGCGGTCTGCAAGCGCTCGGTGGGGGTGGGGGGCAGATAATCGCGCCCCTGTAGCATAGCAGTAATCTCGGCAAACAAAAAGGGGTTGCCAAGCGCGCCGCGCGCGATCATGACACCGTCACATCCCGTTTCTGTCAGTATATGCTTAACATCCTTGGCTGTAAACAGATCGCCGTTGCCGATGACGGGTATCTTTACTGCAGCCTTTACCTCGGCAATGATGCCGTTGTCACTTGAGGGTGCGTAAAATTGCTGTCGTGTGCGTCCGTGCACGCAGATGAGATCTGCGCCAGCCGCCTCCATTTGCCTTGAAAACTCAACAGCGTTGCGGGTTTTCTCATCCCAGCCTGCACGAATTTTTACAGTTACGGGCAGTTTTACGGCCTTTTTGACAGCGGTCACGATCTTAGCGGCAAGCGCGGGCGTGCGCATCAAGGCGCTCCCCTCACCGTTTGAAACCACCTTGGGCACAGGGCACCCCATATTGATATCAATGGCAACGGGTGCGGGACCGGGTAGGGCGCCGCGATAACTTCCGCTTTCAATAAGCGCGGCGGCCTCGGCCATAAAGTCGGGCTCACTACCAAAGAGTTGGATCGCTACGGGTGCCTCACTGTCGGTGATGGCGGCAAGGGCTGCCGTGCGCGCAGGTGCGCTTGCCTTGCTCTTTTGCTCGTAGCACAGTGCCTTCGCAGAGATCATTTCACTGACGGTATATTCCGCACCTTGGCGGCGGCAGATCGCGCGAAATGTGGCATCGGTCACGCCTGCCATGGGGGCAAGCATCAAGCCGTGCGCGAGGGTCGCGGCGCCGATCTTGATCGGTGCCATCAGCCGTTAAACAGGCGCGTGGTGTAGCACGCCTCGGTATGTACCTTGCGGCAAAGCTCGGGGGAAAAGCCTGCGGCAATGCCGGGGTCGTCTATTTTGGTGGGGTCAAGGGTGCGCTTGCGCCCCGTCACGGTATAAAAAATGGTAACGGCCGCAATGTATCCGCCAAGGGCGGTCGCGTGATTGCCGTCCTCGCGGTAGAGCGCCTCGGGCTGCTCAGTTGCAAGCAATCGGGTAAAGGCTTCGCCAACGGGTGCAAAGCGGCAATCGGTGCGGCGGCAGAAGGAAAGGTAGCCTTCTGTCATATCGCGTTGTGCTTCGCGGTTGTCGCGTGGCGACCAGGGCATAAAGAGCATAAAGCGTGCGCCCGCCTCATCAGCCATTTGCTTTATGGCAGCGGCGCCCTGTTCAAATGCCTGTGCTTCAAACACAGAAGCGCGGTCCTGCGCGATAATAAAATCATATTTACCGTATCGAATATTAAAGGAAACAGCAGGGTCGGTTGCGTGACAGCCAAGCGCTTTTCCGGCGCGCGTGAGCATGGTCACGTGCGATTTTTCGCCCGTTGCCTCCAAAAGGCGAAGCACCGTTCCTGCGACATCATTATAATATGTGTGACTGTTTCCGATAAAAAGGAGCTTCATACATAACCTCTTTGCAGTTTTCATTACCCCCCTATCATAGCACAAAATGTGCGCTTTTGTCAAGTGTGTGCGGCTTTTGCCGATACACATATGATGCTTGCAGTAGATCTATACCAACTTTTCATCGCATTTTCCACCGTTCGCGGGCGCTTACTCGACGGCGCTTGACAGCATACTAAAAATCCCACTTTTTTTCTTGCGCTTGCCGTCGTTTTGCGCGAACGATTGGGGATTGACCGCGGTGTGTCTTTGTGTTACGATCGGTATAGCCGAAGGGAGCCTTACGGCAATACGTTTTCAAAAAAGGAGAAAAAAGAATGAAGATGTGGAAAATGCTGGGATGCCTTGTGTTGCTTTGCGCAATTATCTGCGGTTGCGCGGTGCTTGCTGCTGAGGCTAAGGTAGAAGAACCCGGCACGACAAACAATGCCGGTGATAATGGTAGCAACGGCGAGCAAACCTTGGTATCGGGAGGGAATGAGAGCACACCTCCTGTGAGTGGCAGTGTGGTGGTAACGCCTACATACAGTGAGGGGCTGCGCTTTCGGAGTAACGGTGACGGTACCTGTGCGCTGGCAGGTGTAGGCACATGTACCTCGTCATGTATTTTGATACCGCCAACAAGCCCTGCGGGCGATACCGTGACCGAAGTTTTGCCCTATGCACTGAAGGATAGCATTGTTGGCGCGGTAGAGATACCCACAACCGTAAAAACGCTTTCTGCGGCGTCGTTTGCGGGCTGTGAGCGCCTTTGCTATGTGCGCGTAGCAGCGGGGAGTGAGTGGTACAGTGAATATGACAGCGTTTTGTATTCTGCCGATGGTAAAACGCTGATCTATTGCCCGGCAGGGCGCACCGCAGGTGAACTAAAACTGCATGCTTCACTGGCGCGTATTGCGGCGGGTGCATTTGCTGAATGTAAAAATCTTAAAACGGTGGTGTTTCAGGGTAGCACCGCCGCATGGCATAATGTGATTGTGGGTGATGAAAACGACGGGCTGTATGCCGCAGGCTTTCGATTTTCGTCATAATTAGATACTGAGCGTTGTCTTACGAATCCTGTAGACTTGTGTGTTGTCCTTTGAAAAAAGCCCCACGGGATGCACAAAACGTGCATCCCGTGGGGCTTTTTGAGTGTTTGAAATGGCACTGCTCTCAGGAAGCATCCTCGTAGTTGGTGTCCTCCTTGAGGGTAGCCATCGCGTCCTCACTGAGGTATTCCGTGGGATCTACCTGAATACCGTTTACCGTCATTTCAACGTGTAGGTGCGGCTCTTCGGCAATTTCAACCATGGCACTCTCACCCACGGTGCCAATGACATCCCCTGCCTTAACGGTGGCACCCACCACGATGCCGCTTGGGTGCTCGGCAGTGAGATTTTTGTAAATGGTGTAAGCCTCGCCGCTGTGCTTTACCGCAACGCATCTACCCATACGCACGTCATCCCAGATCTGTGCAACGGTGCCGTCTGCCATGGCAGAAACCGAAGCGCCTGCCACTGTGCCGATGTCAATACCAAGGTGTACGCGGTAATCTCCCATGGTGGGGGAAAAGACCTGAAGGTCTTCGTCGTGCACCGAGCGAAGCACCCCCGAAACGGGGAGCAAAAACTCGGTGGGAAGCGCATCAGTGGGCTTGTCATTTGGCGTTTCGCCTGCGGGGGGCTGCTCGCCCGGCTGCTCGTTGTCGGGATCCTCAACGCCAACCTGCGCGTCGTCCGGTGGCAGAGGGTCTTCCGTGGGGGCACGGTTTGCGATCACGGTGGTTACAATGATAGCGGTGAGCACCAAAAGCATCACCAGCACGGTCACGGCAATGGCGCGTGCGCCCTTGTCATCACGCAATTTTAACAAGAATTTGTTTTTTTGCATTTTCAATCTCCTTTTTTTGTGCTGTTCCTATTTTTGCCCGATTTTTGCGGGATATACAAGAAAGGAGAAAAAATGTAAAAATAAGATAAAGCAGGCACGCCATGTGGCGTGCCTGCCCGTTTTCAGTTATTTGTGTATCAGATCAGTGGAACATTTCTACCATGATGCTCATGCCACCGTAGTAGATGTTGAGGTAATTGCCGGCAAACAGAGTAGGATCGGGATTACCCGCCAGGCTGGAAAGAGGCAGAGCCGAGCCGTCCATGATGCCGTTAAAGTAGGCAGTAGCGTCCGAGGCAGATTGGAAGATCGGCGCTTGCCCGCCCGTTGCCGCTACATAGGTAGCAGCGGTGGTGCCATTGGGGTCAATGGTGATGGTGTCTTTCACGGTAAAACTGCCGTTCTTGCCGCGGTTTACGTAAATAAGGTTGGCAAATTTGCCCTCGTAGCCCTGCTGCGTGATCGCAAAGCCTGCTGATGTGCCGTAAACACCGGC
Organism: Clostridia bacterium; assembly: GCA_017502975.1. Classification (GTDB taxonomy): domain Bacteria; phylum Bacillota; class Clostridia; order Oscillospirales; family CAG-272; genus Firm-07. Next base: position 97,314 of record JAFVTV010000030.1, read on the forward strand.
CGTTCCTGCAAACGCTTCGTTGAGAGCGATGAGGTTCGATGCCATTTGGGATACGCCGTAGGTGGTAAACCACGCCTCGCCGCCCTGTACAAGGCTTTCGATAACGCAATTTTCGGCAGTGATGATCGCGCCTGTATTTTTGTTGCGCAACTCGGTGCTGCTGGAAGGATCGCTGATAATAGCGGGGCCGCCGCATTTGGAAAGGGTCGAGTTTTTGATGTTGAACACGATCGGCTGGTAATTTGCATATACCGAAGGGTCGTCATTATCATAATTCAGCTCGTCCATGACACGGTTGTTGTTCCACGCGTAAATGTGCGTATTCCAGGCGTTGTACAGATAGCACTGCTCAAGGTTGACGGTGTTGTTGTCGGAATCGGCACAGATCGAGAGGGTGTGCTTTTCAATCACAACGTTATAGAAGTTTGACTGGTGCAGATAGAGCTTGAAGGCGATCAGGCCGCGCATGCTCTTGGCAGCTTGCTGTGCGGTATTGCTGTTGGGGTCCTCTGCGGTCTGGTAAACGTTCTGGATATAGGTTTTGTAATCGTTGTGGGTGTAACTAAGACCCTTTGCTACGATCTCCTCGTCGGTAACTTTAAAGGCGAATACCTCGCTCGAGGAGGACGAATCATCGGGGTCATTGCCCGCATAGGGTGCTTCGCACACGCAAGGTAGCTGCGCGGTGTTTACGGTAAAGTAGTTGCCGTGGAACGAGAAGGTGGGATTGGCACTGTCAAGCACGTGATAGAAGACACTGAAGTGGTCGTAAAGTCCTTTATCGGGTTGACTTGACGTATTGGTGTAACTGAAAAGGTAGTCTGCGGGGATATCGTTTGCGGTAACGGTAAGGTCACCGTGCAGTACCACGCCGCGAAGATTTACGGGACGGGTGATATTGTTATTTTGCAGGAATTCATCTACCAGCTGAAGCTGCGTCTTGGAGGTCTGACCGTAATTGGGCAGATCGGTGCTGTTGCCGTTGGTGATGAGGTTCAGCTCCTTGGCGGAATAGACGTTATAGCCGTCAACTACATCAACGGTAAGAGATTTCGTTACCGCTGCAACGGTGTCGGCATCGCTCTCATCAACGCCGTGGGCGGGTCTGGTTTCGATGCGGAAGGTCTTATCCACAGCCGCGTCGGTAAAGTCAAAGGTATTATCCTGCTCGTTTACAGTAACGTAGGTAGCAAGGTCGTTGCCCGTGAGGAGCTGCTCGCCCGTGCCGGTTACAAGATATACCTTCGATTGGCTCACGTAATCGGTGATGTCAGTACCCGGTGCGTTAAGCGCATTATCCCAGGTCTTGAGCGTAAGGGTGAAGCGGAAGGGGTTATCATCGCCGACCTTGTAGGTAGCAGTGCGATCGGAGAAGTAGTTACTAAACGATTTGCTGGTAAACTTTGTCAGTGCCAAAGAGAGCTCTGCGCCCTCAACGGAATAGGCTTCGTTTACGGTAATGTTCAGCGTTGCACTTACGCCCTTATAGGTTACGGTAAGGGCAACGGTGCCTGCGCTTGCCGTGCTGACCGAGCCGACCTGAAGGCCGTTTGCCACGGTTACAGTACCGGTAGAGCTATCGCTGAAGGTAACGGTTGCGGCAACAGATGAGAGATCTACCGTGTCACCGACAAGCACGGTATGCTTGCCGTTGTTGACGGTGTTCGACTGGATCACAACAGAGGTAACACCAAGCACGGTAACATTTACAGAGGCTTCCTTGCCCTCGTACGCGACCTTGAGCTGTACAGTGCCTGCAGTGGCGGTACCGGGGGCGGTAATGGTAAGATCGGCAGTTGCAATGGGGGCGGTGGTGCCGTTGCTGTAATGTGCTGTTGCCGTAATGCCCGCGGTCGGGTAAGTTTCACCGATCACGATCTTTTTTGTGTAGCTTGTGGCATTGATCTCAATGCTCTCAAGCGTCGGGGGAACAGAGGATACGGTGATATCTTTGGTAAAGCTGCCGTAGGTAACGGTCAGCTTCTTTGCAGCCGCGCCCTCCACCGTTACGTCGGTAACAGCCGTGGTGTAAGCGCTAGCTTCAAGCAACACCTCGTCACCGTTGCTGTAAACGGCATAGACCTTGAGATTTGTGAGGTCAAGTTCCAAGCCCTCCTCAACAGTGGTGGGTACGCCCTCGGCGCGAACACCCGTGATGCCTGCAACCGTTACAGTCATCGTGGCGGTTTTATCGCCGTAGGTAACGGTGAGCGTTTTTTCGCCTGCAGTTGCGGTGTCAATGCCCGTGACGGTTACGTCGGCGGCGGTAAGCGTTTTGGTCGTGCCGTCGCTATAGGTGGCAAGCACTTGAATGCCGGTGGTATCATGCGTGTTGCCAACCAGCACCTCATCTGCTACGCTTGAGGAGATGATGTCGATTTTGGAAAGCGTTACCTGTGCCGCCTTCACGGTAATGGTTACCGTAATGGAAAAGCCCTGGTAGGTAACGGTAAGCTCCTGTGTGCCGGTTTTTGAGGTATCGATGGTGCTGAAGGTGAGATCTGCTCCCGTAACCTCTTTTGTGGTTTCATCGTTATACTGGATATTAGCCTTTACGTTTGAGTAATCGGGTGTGGTACCCACGGTCACCTCGTAGGGGAAGCCCTCCTTGACGAGTTGAATACCAACAATTTCCTTGTCGCCGCTACACGCGACGAGCAGAGTGCTCAAAAGGAGCATGACAATGGTGATGATAAGTATTTTTCTTTTCATAATAATTTCATTCCTTTCTTGGGCGAGAGAATGTATCGTTTTTGCGCTCTCGCTCATAGCAGCAGGTTGCATCAAGCGTACTGCTGCGATGTCGGCGAATTTCGCCGCCCTTCGGGTTTGTCACTTTTTTGAAAATCAGAGAAGCAGATGATTTTGCAAGCGTGCAGGGTCATCTCGCCCAGATAGTAAGAGAAGCGCTCACGTTTGCTGAGCCGTCCTGGGGTAATATTTCTATCGTAACAACTCCTTTCTTTGTAAATGTTACCACACCGTTTTCGTCAACCGAAACCGTGTTGTTTTTATTGTCATAGGAAAACGTGACGGCGTTATTTGTCACGTCGTCGGGATATACGCGCCACGTAAGCTGGTAGCGCCACACGCCGTCCTCACCCTTTTGCGCCATGGCGTAGGGCTTACCGTCGTTTGGATTAATTTGAATATCCTCGTTGATGATCTCGATCTTGTTTGAGTAGATGATCTCGTTGAACACCTTAAATTGCAGGCCAAAAAAGCTTACTAAGGCAATCGAGGCGATATAAATGATAGTAATGAGTATGACAACTGATTTTTTCATTTATTTCTCCTTGTAATATACCTTGATTTTTGAGAAGAAGAGCCAGCCGCGCCAGAACAGGAGTGCCAGCGCAACGAGCAGGAACTTCAAAAATACGCGAGAGCCCTCCATCATGAGCAGGAAGAGCGCCGCCGCAACCACAAAAGAAATGAGAAACGCGGTAAGCGTAGCTGTGGTTTCGTTGGGGTTTTTCTCGCTGTTGCCAATGGCGGCATAGAGCTCGTTTTGCGGGTTCATCAGGTCAAGCTCGGCACAAAACAGAAGGTGCGCGAGGTATAGTGCCACAATGGCTGCCATCAGCAAAAGGCTGTTGGCGGTGCCAAACGAGGTGTAATTTAATATGATGACCGTGGTTGCCACGAGCGCTAGGATCACAAACACCATGTTTGGCAACAGTTTAGCTTGCAGCAGCGTGCGGTATTGCGTGGGCTGCACCTTGATGAGGTAACTGCTGCGTCCATCACGCGAAAATACGCTGGCGGCATAGGTGTTGGCATTCAGTACGACCAATAAAATGATGAGTACGTTAAAGGCAAGCACCATGTAATTGCCCATTTCTCGTGTGTTCATGGCAAGAAAGATCTTGTTGAGAAGGAAAACGAGCATGGGCACAGAAAACAGCACGCCCACGTTAAAAAAGATGCGGGCAGGAGTTTTCATGGCTACCAGGACCTCGGTCCAAATGACCGAAACGGGGCGGGGCAGCTTGCGGTTTTTGTGGGTGCGTGTGCGGCGCTTCATGTGCTCAAAGGGCTTGCTTGCCATTTTGTAAAACAGGGGTTGCACGATAAGCAGCCCTGCGGTATAAAGCACCGCCGTTGCACCAAGGAGCTTGAAAAAGCGCAAGGCGGTAGCACCAATGGGGAAGGTGGTCACAAGATTGCGGGTCTCACCCAGCATCATCAGGGTGAAGTCGTAAATAAAGGAGAATTTTGTAGCGTATGCGTTCAAAAAGTCCTGGATCTTCCAGAAGGTAGTACCCCAAGTGGCAATCAGATCAATGTTTTCGGGTATTAAGGAAATGCCATGGAATATCGCAAAGCTTACAAGCGCGATCGAGCCGATCAGGGTGATGGCTTGCAGGGATTTGAATTGACGGAAGATGTTGCTGATCCACATGGCGGGGATCGAAAGAAGTGTGCCGACCGACACGGTAAACAGCGACACCAAAAGAATGCAGAGCATCAGCCACAGATAATGATACCAGGCGTAGCCGTGTGTGATGAAATACGCAATGAAAAGCGGCACCACAAAGGAGAGGTTGCGCAGCAATTCAAAAATAAAGAAAATAATTAGTTTGGATAAATAAACCTGAATAGGTTTGCAGGGCAGTGTCAAAAGCACAGCGTTGTCGCGTGCAAAATACAGCGATTTGGTGAGGCCGATGGTACAGGATACGATAGATGCAAGCATCATGAGCGTAAACACCAAGGATATGACCGTAGAGGGCACGGTGTTTGTCAGCGAAAAGAGCGAGAGGAGCTTTGCCACCGTTAAAAATGTGCCGCAAAGGGCAATTACCAGCAAGAACTTTGCAATTGCAACGAGCACCGAAACGACAATTTTAAACCAGTTTGTGTCCTTGAGGTCAAAGCGTTGAAAGTTTAACTGCTCCTTAAGCTGCATCTTGATTAAGATCAGCAGGCTACTCATACGCGGGCAGCCTCCGCCTCGGCGCGCTGCTGCGCGGCTTCCTCGATCTCTTTGGTGTGATCGATATATTCCTGCTTGGTGGTCTTGAGGTAGAACTGCTCAAGATCGATGCCCTTTTCCTCAAGCTCGGCTACACGCACGCAGGCACGCAGCTTGCCGCCCTTGATAATGGCAATGCGGTCACAGATCTTTTCTACCACGTCAATAATATGAGAGCTGAAGAATACGATATTGCCCGCTGCGGCATGCTCCTTCATGCATTCCTTTACCTCGTGAATGCTTGTGGGGTCAAGTCCTGTTAAGGGCTCGTCAAGGATCCAGACCTTGGGGTTGTGCACGAGAGCCGCCATAATGGTGATCTTTTGCTTCATACCGTGCGAGTAGGTCTTCATCTGATTGTCAAAGGAATGTGTGAGCTGGAAACGCTCCACGTATTTTTCAATGGTTTTGGTGCGGTATTCGGTATCTACGTTATACAGGTCCGCAATATAATTTATGTATTCGCGTCCCGTTAAATTTTCATAAAGCGCATAGTGATCGGGCACAAAGCCAAGGTTCATCTTGGCTTGTACCGCCTGCTTGTCTACGTCAAAGCCGCAGATCTCAATATTACCCTCGGTAATGGTCTGAATACCCACCATGCTCTTAATGATGGTGGATTTTCCCGCGCCATTCGGGCCAAGGAAGCCGAAGATTTCGCCGCCTGTGACCTTAAAGGATACGTTTTGTACCGAGTAGTGCTTGTTCGAGCCGTATTTCTTGCAAAAGCTCTTGAGTTCGATGCAGGGCGAGGAGTCGCCGCTGATGGGCTCATTGATATGCTTGCCGCCAAGGAAGGCAGCCAAATCCTTTTTCATCATTCTAAAGCTACGCTCTCTTTCTCGTCTGTCTTGCGCGTTATCCCACGCGCGGAAGAGGAATTCGTAAACAAATCTCACACCAACCGTAAACACACCCACGTACACCACGAAGAAAAGGAATTGATACAGGGGGTAGAAGGTCAGCGTCATTTCTCCTATGTGAAAGGAAACGGTAAAGTTTCTGGTATTTTCTGCCCATTTTCCAAGCTTTTCTGCTACGAAATCGCTGTTGAGGAAGAAATAGTCGACGTCGCCGTAATTTGAAAACCAGGCGTTGACAAAAAGAATGCCAAAGAAATATACACAAAATGCTGCCACCGCCCAGCACCATTCACGGAATTTGGGGCGTTTGAAGATCTTTAGTGCCACCAAAAGCAGCGGCATAAAGAAGGCGGCGTAGTGGTTGAGCCAATAGGATACGCGCTCGGTTGCAATGGCGTTGACAAAGCCGAGATCCTCTGCCATAATCATAGCAATGAGCGAGCCCATGACGTTGATAAACAGGCAGAAGTTGAAAAGGCGCTGCATACGGAAGATAAGGCACAGCGGCACGAGGAACATTGCCGTATTGCAAAGGTGAAGCGGCCACGAGGTGGGGTTTGCAAAGTCTGTCAGTACCCAGCGTCCAAGATATACCCACATCCAACCAAGCGAGAAGTAGATCATCAAAAATCGCTTGGTTTCCACATCCTTTTCGCGAATGGCGTGGAAGATAAGCACAGGGAGTATGATTGCACCGTACAGCACAAAGCGGTGCGCCTCGGTATAGCCGTACACCTCAATGGAGCTGTTCACGAAGCCAAACAGTGCTTGCGGAACAAAGCAGGGCATGACACAAAGGAGCGCAAAGGGGAGGGCTAATGCCGCCGCGCCCCACTCTTTTTTTGTGGGGAGGGTCGCCCCATCACGCAAAATGTGATAGCCTGAAATCGCCAGCGTGATGGCATGCTGTGCGGCAAGCAGCAGATGCTGGAAATTAAATGTCGCAAAGGGGTCGTTGCCCATAATGGCGGTCATGTACACGTTTATAAAAATGAGGTTGAGCAGGACCGACACCGTAGCAACGAGCTTGGTGAGGTGCTTTAGCGTTTTGTATTCAAAAAACGCCGAGAGCACGGCGAGCAGTACTGCTGCGTGCGAGATCCAGTAAATGAGCACCGCCAGCACGGTTTTGACCATTTCATCACCAAAGGGTGAATACATATTAAGACCGCGTACGTTGTAAATGGCGGGTTCTCGCCACAAATAAGCGACAAAGGCGACAAGCGCAAGCGCGAGTGCCAAGGGGCGCAAATAACATTTGGTGTCTTTGCCTCGACGGTGTAAAAGCTCAGCTATCAATAATAACGCCCCGGCAAAAAGGAGTACCGAGGCTATATAAAAGAATTGTGTCATACATATCTCCGTTAAATCTGTTTTGATGTTTTTCCTATATTAATAAGGAAGGATCTGCTCAAATCGGTCTTTAACATGCCTATATTATACGACAATTTAGAGCAAAAAGCAACAGTTATGGGTCAATGTTGGCATTGTGCACAAAAAAAGCGGTAAAAAACGGGTAAAAATCGTAAAGATGATGTGCTTTGTTGTTTATAGTTCACAAAACCGTCATATTTTGAAACTTGTTCCGCTGCTTTTTTGGCGGGGAAATTGGTAAAAAAAGCACTTGTTACAAAAAACTGCATATCGTACCAAATATTTGACAAAGCGCAATCAAAAACGAGGTGCCTTGCATGCAAGGCACCTCATTTTATTGTAGCTTTAGCGAAAATAAACCACCACCTGAGCCGGTGGAATAAAAATGCGGAGCCACCGCAGCCTTCCCCAAGTAGGGGAAGGTGGCACGCGAAGTGTGACGGATGAGGATGTTACTGACTTAAACTATTCATCCACCACTACGTGGTCCCCCTTCCCTTACAAGGGAAGGCAAATCAGCCGAATTTTCGGCTGTGGGGCGTATCATGCGTTTGAGAGATTTTCAGTGAACCTTCAGGTTCTGCCTGCGTTTTGCCCCGAGGGGCTTGTGCATACCACCAGCTTGGCTGGTGGTTATGATTAGGGGCGCAGACCCATGCCGCCCTCAAGGGTAACGGTTTCACCGTTCATATACTTGAAGTCGGGGTTGGCAAGTTGAACGCATACGCGACCGATTTCGGTTTCGGGGTCGCCAAAGTGACCTGCGGGAGGCATTTTTACGTTCGCCTTAAAGGCATTGGGATATGCTTTTTCAAAGTTTTCAAGCTGTGCGGTCCAAGCAAGCGGGCATACTACGTTGGTGTTGATGCCATCCTTTGCCCATTCGGTTGCCGCTACGCGGGAAAGACCGCGAATGGCCTCCTTGGCGGCGGCGTAGGAGCCTTGTCCGTAGTTGCCGAAAAGCCCCGCGCCCGAAGCAAAGTTAATAATGCTTCCCTTGGTTTCCTTCAGGTAAGGGTAGCAGGCTTTCATATAGTAAAAGGTTGCGTAAAGTCCGGAATACAGCGCAAGATTGAATTGCTCTGTGGTATGATCCTGAATGGTAACACCGGAGGCAGAGGCCTGCGCGTTGTTGATCAGCACGTCAATTCTGCCAAACTCCTTCATTGCCGCCTCGGCAACGCCTTTTGCAACCGCCTCGTTATCCTGTCCGTCGGCAATATCGGCGGCAAGCGCAAGTACCTTTACGCCGTAAAGGCGCTCAAGCTCCTCCTTTGCCTTTTCAAGCTTGGCAACATTGCGCCCTGTGATCACAAGGTTTGCACCCTCTTTTGCATATGCGGTGGCAATGCCATAGCCGATCGAGCCGCATCTGCCGTCAGAAAGCACGGCATATCCGCCGCCTGTAACAATTGCAGTTTTTCCTTTTAAAAAGCTCATACGAATTCCTCTTTTCTTGATTTTTTTGTGAATGTGCTTTTGGAACCATTATTAGTATACCAAATACTTTGCATTTTGTAAAGAACCTTTTTAAACGCGGATAACTCAGGCGCGGAAGGCGCTGGGGGATGCCCTGTGGCCTTAGGTCTTGGGGATCTCACGATTGAACAGTGCCAAAAGTAAGCCATAAGTATCAACTTGTCTTGCTCTCTTTATAACAATACGCCCTTGGCAATTTGCCAAGGGCGTAAATCTTTTTTAATATTGTCTGCCCCAAACGACCATGTGCTTGGCGGGCTTGCCGCAGCAAACGCATTTGTCACAGAGCCTTTCCTCGGTAAAGGGAATGCAGCGCGATTTCACACCCCCTGTTTTTTCCTTGATGGCGTCCTCGCAAGCAGAATCGCCACACCACATTGCCTTGATAAAGCCGGGCTTGTTTTCTGCCACGTCAAGGAACTCCTCAAGGCTGGTGGCAGTGTGCGTTTTCTCCTCAAGGTTCTTGGAGGCACGCGCTACAAGCTCATTGTATACCTGCTCAAGCATAGCGGCAACCTCTGCCTCGACGTTATCAAGAGATACAAATTTCTTCTCGCGTGTTACGCGGCTGACGAGCACGCAGGAGTTGTTTTCGATATCCTTGGGGCCAATTTCAAGGCGAACGGGCACGCCCTTCATCTCGTACTGGCTAAATTTCCAGCCGGTCGACTGCTCGCTGTCGTCAAGCTTGACGCGAAGGTTCCCCGCAAGGCGCTCCTTGATCTCTGCTGCCTTTTCAAGTACGCCCTCTTTATGTTGTGCCACGGGAATGATGGCAACCTGAATAGGGGCGATCGCGGGGGGAAGGATAAGACCGTTGTCATCGCCGTGCGTCATGATGATTGCACCGATCATACGGGTGGACACGCCCCAAGAGGTCTGGTGCGGATATTTTACGGTATTGTCGCGTGCGGCATAGGTGATGTCAAATGCCTTGGCAAAGCCGTCGCCAAAGTAGTGCGAGGTGCCGCCCTGAAGCGCTACGCCGTTGTGCATCATCGGCTCAATGGTATAGGTCGCCTCAGCGCCTGCAAACTTTTCTTTGTCGGTCTTTTGACCCGTGATGGCGGGGATCGCAAGCGACTCCAGGTAGAAGTCGCGGTAGATGCCAAGCATCTGCAGAGTTTCTGCCTGTGCCTCCTCGGCGGTTTCATGCATGGTATGGCCCTCTTGCCACAGGAACTCAGAGGTTCTCAGGAACGGGCGCGTGGTCTTTTCCCAACGCACCACCGAGCACCACTGATTGTAGAGCTTTGGTAGGTCGCGGTAGGATTGGATCACGGTCTTGAAATGCTCGCAGAAAAGAGTTTCCGAGGTGGGGCGCACGGCAAGGCGCTCGGTCAGCTTGGTGTCGCCGCCAAAGGTGACCCACGCACATTCGGGCGCAAATCCCTCAACGTGGTCCTTTTCCTTTGTGAGAAGGCTTTCGGGGATAAACATCGGCATATAAACGTTTTCGTGTCCCGTCTTCTTAAAGCGTGCGTCAAGATCCTTTTGAATATTTTCCCAAATGGCATAGCCGTAGGGGCGCAGGATCATGCAACCCTTCACGCTCGAATAATCCATCAGCTCTGCCTTTTTTACAACATCAGTGTACCATTTCGCAAAATCCTCGTCCATTGCGGTGATCTGCTCAACAAGCTTTTTTTCTTTGGCCATTTCGGTGTCCTTCCTTGTTTCTTTTCGAAAACATGCATATCATAATACATGTTACATTATAATTAAAAAAAAGGGGCTTGTCAACCCTGTTATTTGTACAAACACCTGGAAAATGGTAAATTTTTCATGAGACATTGAATTTTTGAAAAAGATATGCTAAAATATATATATCGCAATAATCTCGAGAGGAGAATTAAGATGAGCGTTTCGGACCTTTACAACAAATGGATGGAAAATGCAGACGAAAAAACAAAAGAGGAGCTTGCGCAGATCGCGGGAGATGAAAACGAGATCTACGACCGCTTTTATCGCAATCTTGCCTTTGGTACGGCAGGTATGCGCGATCTTATCGGCGCGGGAACCAACCGCCTCAACCGCTATACCGTTCGCAAGGCAACGCTTGGCTTTGCACGTTACTTAAAAAAGATGTTTGGCGAGGATGCCGCCACACGCGGTGTTGTCATTGCCCATGATAACCGCCGCATGAGCCGCGAGTTTTGCATGGAATCGGCAGGTGTGCTTGCCGAAGAGGGCATCAAGGCTTACGTTTTTGATGCACTGCGCCCTACGCCCGAGCTTTCCTTTGCCGTGCGCTATAAGAAGGCTGTCGGCGGCATTATGATCACTGCCTCGCATAATCCTGCCGAATATAACGGCTACAAGGTATATGATGAGAACGGCTGTCAACTTATGCCTCACCTTTGCGATACCTTGATCGATATCATCAGCGAGATCGACGATCCGCTTTCGGTAAAGGTAAAATCTCTTGCTGAGGCGGGTGATCTGATCGTGACCCTGCCCCCCGAGATCGACGAGGCATATTATCAGGCGGTCATGGGTATTCGCTTGCGCCCCGATGTGTGTGCACAGGAGCTTTCCGTGGTGTATTCCCCCCAACACGGTACGGGAAATGTGCCGGTTCGCGAGGTGCTTTCGCGTTGCGGCTATCACGTTGTGCCGGTGCTTGAGCAATGTGAGGCAGATCCCGATTTCAGCGGCACAAAGAATCCCAATCCCGAAGCGCGCGATGCTTACGAACTTTGCCTTGCCTATGCCAAAAAGACAAAGGCGGATATCGCCATTACCACCGACCCCGACTGTGATCGCCTTGGTGTTGCGGTAAGACAGGGCGATGCATATACGCTTTTGACGGGTAACCAATCGGGCGCGATCCTGCTTGAGTATATCTTTGCAACGCGCAAGGAGCTTGGAACCTTGCCCGCGGACGCGGTGATGTGCAACACCATTGTGACCTCAACGCTTGGTGACCGCATTTGCGAGAAATACGGTGTACGTGTTGAGAAAACGCTTACGGGCTTTAAATTTATCGGTGACAAGATCCATGACTACGAAACGCAGGGCGGTGCCACCTATGTGTTTGGCTATGAGGAGAGCTACGGCTGTCTGATTGCTGATTTTGCACGTGATAAGGACGGTGTGCAGGCTTCGCTCATGCTTTGCGAGGCGGCGGCGTATTATAAGGCACAGGGAAAAACGCTTTGCGATGTTTTGGAGGCGCTTTACGCCGAGCACGGATACTATCTTGATGCACAGACCAACGTGGTACACAAGGGTGCTTCGGGCGTTTCAAAGATTGCGGCGCTTCTTGAGAATCTGAGAAAGAATCCGCCCCGTGGCGTTGGTGACGTCACCGTTGTAGCCGTTGAGGATTATCTGTCCGAGGCAATGTGCCGTGCGGGATTCCCGAAATCTAACGTTCTGCGCTATCTTTTGTCCGACGGTAGCTTTGTGGCAGTGCGCCCCAGCGGTACCGAGCCCAAATGCAAATATTACTACTGTGTAGTAGGAGAAACGAGCGAAAAGGCTGCCGAAAAGCATGCCGCGCTGCGTTCTGTATTTGAAAGATAAGAAAAATATAAGCAGTTTCACAAATTATTGTGCAAAAATGGCGCGAAAATGTGCAATTTGCAAAAAAATGATGAATTTTTCACAAAGCCCTTGTCAAGATGTAAAAAATAGGGTAAAATGTACAGTGGTTCCAAATGCGGATAGTCGAAAGGCTATCACGAAAAATCAAAACAAAACGGAGGATTTTTACAATGTCTGTAAAAGTTGCTATTAACGGCTTTGGCCGTATCGGACGCCTTGCGTTCCGTCAGATGTTCGCGGCAGAAGGTTATGAGGTTGTCGCTATCAACGACCTGACCAGCCCCGCAATGCTTGCTCACCTTCTCAAGTACGACACCGCTCAGGGTCCCTACTGCGGTAAGATGGGTGAGGGTCTTCACACGGTTGAGGCTACCGACAACTCTATCATCGTTGACGGCAAGGAGATCATGATCTACGCCGAGAAGAACGCCGCTGACTGCCCTTGGGGCAAGCTTAATGTTGACGTAGTGCTCGAGTGCACCGGCTTCTACACCTCTAAGGAGAAGTCCATGGCTCACATTCAGGCAGGCGCTAAGAAGGTTGTTATCTCTGCTCCCGCGGGCAATGACCTCAAGACCATCGTTTACAACGTAAACCACAACACCCTTACCGCTGACGACCAGGTAATTTCTGCTGCATCCTGCACCACCAACTGCTTGGCTCCCATGGCTAAGGCTCTCAACGATTACGCTGCTATCCAGTCCGGTATCATGACCACTGTTCACGCATACACCGGTGACCAGATGATCCTTGACGGTCCTCAGCGCAAGGGAGACCTTCGCCGTGCACGTGCAGGCGCACAGAACATTGTTCCCAACTCCACTGGTGCTGCAAAGGCAATCGGTCTTGTTATTCCCGAGCTCAATGGCAAGCTGATCGGCTCCGCTCAGCGCGTTCCCACCTGCACCGGCTCCACCACTATTCTGGTTGCTGTTGTAAAGGGTAAGGACGTAACCAAGGAAGGCATCAACGCTGCTATGAAGGCTGCCGCTACCGAGTCCTACGGTTACAACACCGAGGAGATCGTTTCTTCCGACATCATCGGCATGCGTTACGGCTCTTTGTTTGATGCAACCCAGACCATGGTTTCTAAGATCGACGACGAGACCTACCAGGTTCAGGTTGTTGCTTGGTACGATAACGAGAACAGCTACACCAGCCAGATGGTTCGCACCATTAAATATTTCGCTGAGATCTAATCTTAGCTTTCAAAAAATGGCACGCGGCTTATGCCGCGTGCCATTTTTTTATTTCTTCATCTTTGCCGTGTTTTTTGTCACACAACTTTTATCGACAAAAAATATACTGAATATTGGAGGTGCAAGATGGATGCTATTGTATTAATGGCGCTGATTGCAACGCTGGGCACGTGGCTGGTGACAGCCTTTGGCGCTGCAACCGTCGTATTTTTCAAATCTCCCAATCCAAGGGCATTAAATCTTATGCTTGGGTTTGCCTCCGGTGTCATGATCGCCGCCAGCTTTTGGTCGCTGTTGCAGCCTGCCATTGCGCGTGCGGAAGCTATGTCTGGCTTGCCTGCTTATCTTGTGGCAACGGCGGGCTTTTTGCTTGGTGCTATATTTATGTGGGCAAGTGATAAGGTCGTAACCTTTACACAGCGGAGGGTGAGTAGTACAGGCGAAAGCCAAAACATGCGTATTGGCAGGATCATGATGCTGATCTTGTCGATCACGCTTCATAATATACCCGAAGGGCTCGCAGTGGGTGTTGCGTTTGGCGCGCTGCAAAAAAGTGGGTTTACCACAGAGGGGTTTATGGGCGCCGTTACCATTGCCATTGGCATTGGATTACAAAACTTTCCCGAGGGGGCGGCGGTTTCTGTTCCGTTGCGAAGAGAGGGATATTCGAGAAAAAAGAGCTTTTTGTGTGGGCAGGCATCGGGCATGGTAGAGCCGATTGCCGGTGTGATTGGCGCGTTGCTGGTCGTTTACGTTGAAACGATTTTGCCGTGGGCGCTTGCCTTTGCCGCAGGCGCTATGATATTGGTTGCTGTGCACGAGCTGATTCCCGAATGTCAGAAAAATAAGGAGGCGCAGCCTTATTTTGCAACGATGGGGATCGTGCTTGGCTTTGCCGTTATGATGCTGCTTGATGTGATGCTGGGGTAGAAAAAGCAAGCTTTGATCCAAAAAAGATCAAAGCTTGCTTTTTTCAAATAAGCCATTTTGTAACCAAAAGGAATCGCTTTTTTTGAAAGCGTGAAGGGAAAATGTGTGATTATTCTGTACAATGTCCTCTTTCTTTGATTACTGCGGCAATGCTGTCAGCATATTGATGGCACTTTTCCATGGTTTCTGCCTCTACCATGATGCGCACGAGTGGCTCAGTGCCGCTGCCGCGAAGCAAAACCCTTCCTTTTTTGTTGAGCTGCTTCTCAACAGCTGCCACCTGTCGCTGCACAAAGGTATCCTCAATGGCAGCCGTTTTATCCTTGACACAAAGATTTTCTAAAAGCTGGGGGTAAAGCACCACGGGCTCAGCCAGCTTTGACAAGGGGCTTTTTGTGTCGCAGATCTGCTCTGTCAACATAATCGCTGTGAGTAGACCGTCTCCTGTTGTGGCATATTTTTTGAGAATGATATGCCCCGAGTTCTCTCCACCGAGCGAATAGTCGTTTTTCTGCATACATTCATATACAAAGCGGTCGCCTACCTTGGTCTGCACACATTTGATGCCTGCTGCAGCAAGGCTTTCCAAAAAGCCGCTGTTAGACATCACGGTGGCGACAAGGGTGTCATTATTTAACATACCCCTTGATTGCAAACGCTGCCCGAGAATATAGAGCATTTTATCGCCGTCAATTACAGTACCGTTTTCGTCAACGGCAATACAGCGGTCGGCATCACCGTCAAAGGCGAATCCCATGTCCAAATGATTGTCCTTTACAAGCTTGCAAAGTGCCTCAATGTGTGTTGACCCACAATTCTCGTTGACATTCAGACCGTTAGGGTCCGCACCGATCACAAAGGTTTGCGCGCCAAGGGCACTGAACACTGCTTTAGCAATCGCCCAAGAGGAGCCGTTTGCGCAATCAAGACCTATTTTTAGGTTTTTATAGGAGTGTGAAGCCAAGGAAATGAGATATGCAATATAACGGTTTCTGCCCGAGGCATAGTCAACGATGCAGCCGATCTTGCTTCTTGTAGCAAAGGGGAGATCGGTACCTGTAATCCCGAGCGCATTGATGTTCCCATCAAGATACGCTTCGATCAGTGCCGTGACGTCATCTTCTAATTTTTCACCGTAACGGTTGATAATTTTGATGCCGTTATCAAAAAAGGGATTGTGTGACGCGGTGATCATAATGCCGCAGTCAAACTCATCGCATCTGGTTACGTAGGAAACACTTGGCGTTGTGGTAACGTGTAGCATATATGCATCAGCGCCCGAGGCAGTGATGCCGGCAACAATGGAATACTCCAGCATATAGCTTGAGCGTCTGGTATCCTTGCCGATCACAATACGCGCTCTGTTTCCGATACAATGCTCCTTTTGCGAGTAATACCACCCAAGAAAACGCCCTATCTTATAGGCATGCATCGAAGTGAGGTCAACGTTGGCTTCTCCTCTGAAGCCGTCTGTGCCAAAGTATTTGTTTTGCGCGTTTCCGGTTTTAGGCTTTACGGCAATGCCGTCAAGCAAAAGCTCATCTGTTGAAATATTAAAATATGCTGCGAGCTGCACAATTTTTTCGCATTGTGGTGTGGCTTGATTCATTTCCCATTTGGAAACCGATTGCCTGGAAACAAAAAGTGCCTCGGCAAGTTGTTCTTGAGAAACGCCTGCAGCCGCACGCAGCTTTGAAATTTTTTCTCCGATCGTCATGTTACAATCCTCGACAAATTTTTTATTGTTGTGTTCATTATAACAAATTTAAATTGTGAAATCAAGCAACTTTGCACAAAAGATTTTGCAACCTGTGGTTGCCAATTTATAAAAAACAGTTCAAAATATTAAAATTTTAAAGGTGAAACGGCAAAATGTAAACTCTGGTTGCTATATTTTTCTGAGTGTATGCTTTCTATGCAAGTATGCCTCAGCCTCATACGGTGTATACTAGAGGCGGTGGTGATAAAATATGCAACAAGAATCAATTTTTTTGTCAAGTACTAAAATGCCGCAATTTGAAAGCCTGCAAGAGGATACTGAGGCGGATGTAGTAGTTGTGGGTGGCGGTATTGTAGGCATACTCACAGCGCGGCTGCTGTGCGATGCGGGCTATGAGGTGTTGCTGCTTGAGGCGGATCGTCTTTGTCACGGGCAAACCGGCAATACGACTGCAAAAATCACAGTACAGCACGGATTTTGCTATGCGGATATCGCCAAGCGGTACGGAAATGGCGGCGCGGCGATCTTTGCCGAGGCAAACCGACAAGCACTCGATCGTTACCGTGACATGGCAAAGGGTGTGGATTGCAGCTTTGAAACGCGTGACTTTTATGCGTATGAGAAAAAGGATGCGCGCGCCCTAGAGCGCGAGCTGGAGGTGCTTTGCGCTATCGGTATGAAGGCAAGCTGGGAGCTGCCGCAGGAGTTACCGTTCCCAACGGTAGGTGCCATTCGTGTGCTCGGCCAAGCGCAATTTGATCCTGTGCGCTTTCTTGCGGCACAACTTGAGGGGCTACGCATTTGCGAAAAGACACCCGTTGTGGGGCTTTTTGCAGGTGGTGCTATAACGGCAGACGGAAAAAGCATAAGAGCAAAGCACACGGTAGTGGCAACACACTTTCCGTTTTTGCGGTGGCGTGGCGGATATCCCTTTAAAATGTATCAAAGCCGATCCTACGTGTTGGCACTTGAAAACGCACCCTTGCCACGCGGTATGTGGGCAGACGGTGCGGGAAAGGGTGTTTCTCTTAGAAGCTTTGAAGGTTATCTGTTGCTCGGGGGCGGCACGCATCGCACGGGCACGGGCGGTGGCGGTTATAACGTCTTAGAGGAGTTTGCTGCCGCGCGGTATCCCGGCGCCAATATTGCCGCGAGGTTTGCGGCACAGGACTGCATGACGCTTGACGGTATGCCTTATATCGGTGCTTATGCCGAGGGCTTGGAAAACGTATATGTAGCAACGGGATTTGGCAAATGGGGGATGACCTCAGCCATGCTTTCCGCCATGATCTTAACCGACTTGATACGCAAAAAAAGCAACCCGTATGCCGCTTTTTTTGCGCCAACGCGCCCAATGCCGCCGCTGCGCTTCCTTCGTGAAACGGGCGCGGTGTTGAAGCATTATTTGCGCCCCACGGTACCGCGCTGTGGGCATCTTGGGTGTGCGCTCCGCTATAACAAGCAGGAGCATAGCTGGGATTGCCCTTGCCACGGCTCGCGCTTTACACCACAGGGTCGCCTGCTCGATGCACCTGCCGTGCAAGATCTTAAGAAAGCGCCGAGAAAATAAGAGTGTATAAAAAATCACGCCGCACCTTTGGGTGCGGCGTGAAACTGTTTTGGGGTTATACCTGTGTTGCGTGTGGCTTTTCGATCGCCTTAAATACCGACTCGGGTGTTTCGCAGATGCAAAAATCGTTTGCTACATCGGGGGAAACAAAGGATTTCAAGATATACGCACCGATCACGCCGAGCAGGCTATCCCAATAGCCGTTGATGTTATAGAGCACGATGGGCTTGTCGTGTCTGCCAAGGATCTTAAGGGTAAGGATCTGGAAAAACTCATCAAGTGTGCCAAGACCGCCGGGCGTAATGATAAAGGCATCTGCCTTATCCTCCATGATGGTTTTGCGCTCCGCCATCGTTTCAGTGGCGATAAGCTCTGTGCAAAGCGTGCTGACAGGCTCAAGCGTGTGCATAAAATGTGGAGTAACGCCGATAATATTGCCGCCCCCTTCATGCATGCCTCTTGCGGCAGCGCCCATCAGGCCTGTTGAGCCTGCACCGAAAACCATGGTATGTCCGCGCTTTGCAATAGCGCGCCCAAGCGCCTCAACGCCGTCAATATATGCGCGATCAATGCGATCGCTGGCGGAACCGTAAAGTGTAATATTCATAATAGCTCCTTTCTTTTGCTAAGGGTATTCAATTTAGTATATGAAGTAAGGATATGTGTGTGTAATCAGGCTTTGGCATCAAACTTTTCGGTCAGCTCTTGGTGCTCCTCAAGCTTGCCGATGCGGATAAGCTCCTTTTTTCTGTCTTCTTCATTCATCCAAACATAACTGAAGCGCATTTCCTTGCCCTTGATGATACGCTTGACGTTTTGCATATGGCGCAACAGCATTACGACCGAAGCGATGCCAATGATCGCGGCGCCCCACCAGCCACCGGCTGCGCGCCAAAGCCAATCAAGACCGCTTACACCGAATACGCCGTAAACGATGGGGATAATGATGACCGCAGTGATCGGTACGATGCAGATGTAATCGACCAAAAGCAGAAGTAGAATTTCTGCTGCAAGAATGAGACCAAACAGGCGTGGGTCAATGGCGAGCACAAGACCGCCAAAGCACGCGAGCCCCTTGCCACCCTTAAAGTTCATAAAGATGGGGAAAATGTGCCCGATGATGCAGGCAACGCCGGCACACTCGGCAAGATAGGGAATGTTTCCAAAAATGAGAGGGAACAGGAGCATCACGCCCGTTGCTTTTAAAATATCAAACACGCCGCTGAAAATACCGACCCATTTGCCAAGCACAACGGTTGCATTGGAGGCACCTGCGTTGCCTGAGCCCTGCTTGCGGATGTCGATGCCTTTTAGACGGCCGATGATATATGAGGGGTTGATGCTGCCTACAAGATAGCTTGCAAGCACTGTTACAATAATTTTCCATGCCATGTCACGTCACCTCTTCAGTTGGGGAAATATTAATGGATAATAGTAGTATAACATAAAATCACAAAAAATACAAGTAAAAAATTTAGTCCGTTGCGAAAGACGGTTATTTTCTACACGTTTCGCACTATTTATGATTGTTTTATTATATTAAAGCCATGTTTTCGTTGACAAAACGAAAAAAAGGGGTTATAATAAAATCAGTAAATTAAAGGAGGTTTTTGCTATGACTGTTACGAAGGAAAGTATTATTGGAGAAGTGCTTGATTTTAATCCCGCTACGGCTCAGTTTTTCTTTGAGATCGGCATGCATTGTCTTGGTTGCCCCTCCGCACGCGGAGAGAGCATTGGAGATGCTTGCATGGTACACGGTACCGATGCCGATGCACTTGTGAAGAAGCTGAACGAATTTTTGTCGGCACAATAACAGCCCGACTTCAAAAAGGACTTGTTTTTGGTTGTAAACGAAAGGGGCTGTCTCAAATTACGGTTTGAGGCATCCCCTTTTTTCAAAATGAGGGGTATATTATGACGGTAGAACAACTGTATCGTTTTTTAGAAGATAAATTTCCGCGTGCGCTTTCGGCAGAATGGGATAATGATGGGCTTTGCTGTGCCCCTGCCCCCACCAAAGAGGTGAAGCGTGTGTTGGTTGCGCTTGATCCTACCGCTGCGGCGGTAGAGGAGGCGTTGCGTGGCGGATACGACGTGTTGCTTACCCACCATCCGTTGCTTTTTCGGGGTATCAAGGCGCTTGTTCCCACACAAGCCGTGCCCCAAAAGCTGTTAAGCCTTGCCTGTGCCGGTGTTTCAGCTATGTCCTTTCATACAAGGCTGGATGCGGTAAGCGGTGGTGTAAATGATATTTTAGCCGCCAAGCTGGGGCTTGCCCACGTGCAGCCCTTTGCGCCCGAGGGCGAGGTGCCCTGCGGCAGAGTGGGTGTGCTGAAGGCTCCTATGGATGCCAAGGCGTTTGCGCAATTGGCAAAGGACGCGTTGGGCGCGCCTGCGGTGCTGCTTGCGGGCGAAGGCACGGTGCAAAAAATTGCAGTGTGCGGTGGCGAAGGCGGCGATTTTGTGGAGGCGGCAAAGGCGGCGGGTGCGGATCTCTTTGTTTCGGGTCGCATCGGCTATCACCGCATGCTTGACGCACCCGAGGAGGGGCTTTTGATGATCGAGGCGGGGCATTATGCAACCGAATTTCCCGTATGCGCCTATCTTGCAGATACGGTGCGGGAGGCTGATCCTGCTATTGCGGTAGATGTTATGCCCACTACTACATTACATACCCTCTAACGGTATGATTTTTTTACCATAAAAGGAGATAACTATGACTTACGTGGTCGCCAATTTGCACGGTGCGCTTGATAAATATCAGGCACTGCTTCAAAAGATCAGATTTTCTAAAAACGATATTCTGTATGTGCTTGGGGACACCGCCGATTATGGCGAGGATGCCGTGGCTTTGCTTACCGAGCTCAGCATGTGTGAAAACGTGTATCCCATAGCGGGCGAGCATGACTTTTTGGCGTTGCGTATGCTTTCGGGCTTTGATCGGATGCTAAAAAGCGGTAGTATGCCCGATGCTGATTTTGCCGCCGAAATGACGGCATGGAGCCGCGAGGGCGGCGCCGCAACGCTTGAGGGATTTCGTGCGCTTGATAACGATATGCGCGAGGGGCTCCTTGACTATCTGTCGGATTTTGCACTGTATGAGGAGGTTGAGGCAGGTGGAAAGGACTACGTGCTGGTGCATGCGGGCATCGACTGCTTTGATGCCGAAAGACCGCTTGACGAGTATGAGCCGGAAAACTTTTTTACCGTGCCTGAAGAGGAAGCTTATTTTGGTGACCGTGTGGTGGTTGTGGGTCACGTTCCCACTGCGAGCGGCAGTATTGAAAAAGAGGGAAACATCATTCGTATCGATTGCGGTGTAAAGGACGGTGGCAAGCTTGGCTGCCTTTGCCTTGAAACGGGTGAGGAGTTTTATATCGAATGACCGATATGCAAAAAAACCGCACCACGGGTGCTGAAAATTTAAAAAAAGGCAGTCAGTTGACGTTGGATATCGTTGACCTGAACAATCTGGGGTGCGGCGTTGGCCGCGCTCCTGACGGCAGGGCGGTATTTGTTGCGGGCGCCGTGGTGGGCGACCGCATTTTAACGGAACTTATCAAGATAAATAAGACCTACGCCGTAGGAAGGCTTGTCAAGATCATAACCTCGTCACAGTACCGTGAGGAGGGCTTTTGCTCTGCGCCGCTTTCCTGCGGCGGCTGTGTTTATCGGCATCTTTCCTATGCGCGCGAGCTTGAGCTCAAGCGGGAATATGTCAGACAGTGCTTCCGTAAGGCGGGACTTGCCGAGGTCAAGGTTGAGGATGTACGGACAACAGGTGCGGTCAAGGGATATCGCAACAAGGCAGAATACCCTATCACCATGTCGAAAAACCGATTGTGCGGCGGCTTTTACGCACAAAAAACACACCGTGTGGTCGTGGCGGAGCATTGCTCGCTGCAGCCCCCGATCTTTGATGAGATTTTGCATACCGTATGCGCACTTTTAACTGCGCAAGGCGTGAGCGCTTATGATGAAGAAACGGGCAAGGGGCTTTTGCGGCACCTGTTTTTGCGCGAGGGAAAGAACACGGGCGATATCATGGTCTGCCCCGTGATAAACGGAGATCGCCTGCCCGATGAGCAGGGGTTTGTCACGGCGCTTTGCGCCAAATTTCCGCGAATCACCTCGATCTTACTTAACATAAATAAAAAAAGCACCAACGTGGTGCTGGGAAATACTTACCGTACGCTTTGGGGGAAGGATCACCTGGAAGATGTGCTTTGCGGCGTGCGTTTTGCAATTGCACCAAGCGCCTTTTATCAGGTCAATCACGATGCCGCCGAGCTGCTTTACGGTATCGCCAAGGAACGTGCCGTAACGGGTAGCAAAAATGGACTTTTGCTTGATCTTTATTGCGGTGCAGGTACGATCGGCTTGTCTATGGCAGATGGCTTTTCCGAGGTCATCGGCATTGAGATCGTGCCTGCGGCAATAGAGTCGGCAAAGGTAAATGCGGCACGAAACGGTATTGAAAACGCGCAGTTTTATTGCGGAGATGCAGCCGATACCGAAAAGCTCCTTGCCGCAGCAGAAAGCGCGCGCGGCACGCTTCACCCCGATGTGGTGATTCTTGATCCGCCCCGAAAAGGGTGTGACCGCACGCTCCTTGAATTTTTGGCGAAGAGAGAGGTGCCGCGCATCGTTTATGTTTCCTGCGGCCCCGACACCCTCGCGCGCGATTGCGCGATCTTAAAAGATCTTGGCTATGAGATCGGTGCGGTAACGCCTGTTGATCTCTTCCCGAGAACCGGACACGTTGAAAGTGTTGTGTGTCTCACACACACTTTCAACAACTAAGTTTGCCCTTGCGGGCAAGTAAAGTTGCCTTTGGCAGTGAAGTTCACTGCGTGAGTGAAGTTTCGCCTGACGGCGAAGTTGGGCAAACTTAACTTCACTTTGCGAGTGGAACGTGCAAAACTTCACTGTGGGCGTAGCAAACAACTTCACTTTTGCAAAGCAAAAACTTCACCAAAAGTCAGGGACAAATGTGAGTTTTGAGCAAGACTTGAAAATACAATTTACAGCAGTTTAGTATAACATATCAAAGTTTTTATAAAGGGGATGTAAGACCGATGACAAGTACCAAAAGAATTTTATTTGTTGTTTTCATACTGATATTTCTCACTGGGATTGCTATCGGTTTGGTAGGCAGATCAATATGCACACGAGATAACGAAAACTATCAAAAAGTGCAGGTAGAACTGTTTGCCCCAGACGAAATTGCTACGGTTTTACATGATGAAGATCTACATCAAATTTATGTATGCTATAATGATGCCTCCTATGTAAATGTCTATTCTGAAGAAGGCCGATTTCTTTGGGGGGTATCGACGCCGTATTTAAGAAATGTGTATTTTGAGCTTTCCAATAATCAACTCATTGTATATAATTCTGCTGATGCTTACATTTATGATTCATCAAACGGAACTTTTGTTGAAAAGAAAAAATCAGATGATATTGATTTGAGTTACGATTGGGAAAACGAATATACGGACGAATTCCAAGACGGCGAATTTTATTTTGATACATATCAAGTCTACAAGGCGCAAGAAGATGGATCACTAGCTACAGTCGTTGCACGTCCGTGGTGGTACTGGGTATTTAATTTTGGTGTTTGCTGGTGCGTATCGTTTGTCGGTGCTATTGGAATGGGAACTATCATTTTTCTTGAAAAACGGAAAGAGTATCGAAAAACGCAGAAAGCTATACAGCCTTCAAAGCATTCAATCGTAATAGAAAATCGCAAAGCAAGGTTTATTCTGAAATACTTTCGGATTACCTCGATCATTCATGTGATTTATGCCGTTTTAAATATTGTTTTTGGAATTTTGATGGATGGCATTCTTTGCATAGGCATTTTGCCGCTTGCAATTCATTTTATTATATCCAACATCGTTATATGGAATATGCTTGATCATATTCGTCTCACAGAGGACGAACAAACGATAATCGATTATTGGAAGGTTTGTGAAACAGGTACTTTTATAATCGCATTCTTGTCTGTTATCGTTGCAGCAATGCTGGCATAAAATATACCTTTTGGCTTTACAACCCCCGTTTTTGGCATAAAAATATACCTTTTGTACTCTTGACCCACGTTGAAAGTGTTGTGTGTCTCACACACACTTTCAACAACTAAGTTTGCCCCTGCGGGCAAGTAAAGTTGCCTTTGGCAGTGAAGTTCACTGCGTGAGTGAAGTTTCGCCTGACGGCGAAGTGGTGCAAACTTAACTTCACTTTGCGAGTGAAACGAGCAAAACTTCACTGTGAACGTAGCGAACAACTTCACTACGAGCTAAGCGAGTAACTTCACTAAACACTATAAGGAGAAAACATATGAAAGATTCCGAATTGCGTACAAGAGCCAAAGCTCTTGCTTTACATATTATTGCTGTGTGCGACGAGGTGGATATTCGCAAAGGCAGAGGTGTGCTTGTAAATCAGATTGTAAGAAGCGCGACTTCTATCGGCGCAAATATCCACGAGGCGAACTATGCGGCAAGCAAAGCGGATTTTATAAATAAATTTCATATTGCACTAAAAGAATGTGGCGAGACGGAATATTGGATAGAAATGCTTGTCGGTTCAAATGCAATAAGCGAACCAACCTCAAAAGAGCTACTGCAAGAATGTGGAGTTATCCGCCGTATGCTTGTGAAATCTATTACCACCGCAAAGGGGAACGCATAAGGACAAATGTGAGTTTTGAGCAAAGCTCAAAAATATGTTTTACAGCAGTACGGTATAACATATCGAAGAAGAAAGGAGTTACTATGTACGATATTCAAAGCAGATGGAAGCTTGAAGGCAATGTTTTGAGATATTATGGCTTGAGAAATCAGTCTGATATGTTCAAAAACACCGTTAAGCTTACCAAAAAGCAAAAAACTATCGTTGAAAAGCTCCCCTGTGATTTGACAGATGACGAAATTAGCATATTGAAAAATCTCATTGGTGCACAGATTGTGAAATTCGAAAGTAAGAGAGTAATTCCTTCTAATTTGGACGAAGCAAGATTTTGCACAACTTGTATAGCAAACGATTTTATGATTCCGGGTATCGAATTTGATGCAGAGGGCAAATGTCCGATCTGTCAATCCGCAGAAAAGACAAAAAATCTGAAAAGCATCCTTCCAATCATGAATACATTCCCAAGAGCAAAGAAGTCGCGCTTTGACGTTGCCGTGTTTTATACGGGAGGCAAGGATTCTACATACTTACTGTATTATTTGTCAAAAGTGTTAAATCTTCGCGTTTTGGCGCTTACTTGGGAAATTCCCTATATGTCCGAATGCGCAAAGAAAAGCATTGAAAATGCCAAACAA
>JAFVTV010000031.1 GCA_017502975.1 Clostridia bacterium
CCGTCGTTATTTTCGCCACTTTGGGAAGTGCCGGGGTTATCTTTATTGGGATCTTCCGTGTTGCCGAGGTCACAAGCCGCAAGGCTGAATACCATCATCAAAGCGATTAAAAGTGCAAATATTTTTTTCATTGTAATTTCCTCCGTTATTTTATTGTTGAATCGTGTCCGTCAGCTTCTCACCGCAGCTTTGGCAGAATTTCGAGCCAACGTGGTTTTGGGTGCCGCATTTCGCGCACACCGCGCTCTCGGAGACGGTCTGCTCAGGCAGAGCCGTTCCGCATTTTTGGCAGAACTTCTTGTCTGCCGTTGCTCCCTCGCCGCATGAGGGACAGATCTTGATGCTCTTGCCGACCTCGTCGGCATACTGCTGTGCGGCTGTGGTTGCCTGATCCGCAAGCTGATTGACCGTCGGCTGTAATGCCTTGCTGACCGCATTGCTCACACCGTCACGGACACCTCGGCGGATCGCTCTTTCTAAAAATCCCATAGTGTGTCCTCCTGTCGTTTTTGTTTTCGGGTTAGGGGCAATCTCTTATTCATTCCATCATTCATCCCCCTCCTTCGTTTTCCTCTTGCTTGCACATTCGCGGCAGATTCCTTCTTCATCGCAGAAGCAATCGTCGCACACACGCTTTCCGCAAACGGAACAGCGATTAAAGGAAAGCAAGACCTCCTTGTTCGCCCGATCATACGCGCTTGCATGGTCGCTTTGCCAAATCAGCTCTCTCGCACGCCGCTCGGACTTAGAGATAAAAAACTTGGCTTTGAAAGGCGGTTTGTAAGGATAGGTTACGGTCTTAACCGCTGTGCCGCATGAGTCGCAAAAGAAGGTGAATTTGAAATCTTCAAGAGTTGAGCCATCCTCAAATTTCTTGGTTACAGGCTCCAACATTCTCGCTCCTCCTTTCTTGATTCTGTTCTTTTTTTGCTTTCGTGCCCTCATTATACACGTTTTTTTACGATTTGAATACCTACTTGTGGTAGGTAAAGTGGTAGGTATTCCGAAGTTTTTTTCAAAAAAAGTAGGTAAAAAGGTAGGTATCGGCTGATTTTTACCAAAATATGACAAAAGAGCAGCCGATTTCTCGACTGCTCTCAGTTTTGCGTTTTTTATTCTTTTTTGCTTAGTTTTGAGTCAATGATCTCGAACAAAGCGTTCTTGTTTGCGACTCCGAACTTGGCATATACTCGTCCGGCATAGTCCTTTACGGTATTGACGGTGATGCCGAGGTAATATCCGATCTCGCTCTGCTTTTTGCCCTTAAGCAATTCACGGAACACCTCAAGCTCTCGGTCGGTGAGCATCTGCGCTTCCTCCGTACCCTCAATAATGCGATCAATTTCCTCGTCGGTGTATCTCGTTTTAACGATCCTCGGTTCAGCGGGAGCGATTGGTGTAACATCTGCCGCAGTTGCTTTGGTTGCTTCTTTCTCCGCCTGCTGTGCCTTCTTTCTGCGGAGGATGATGAAGCAAACCGAGCAGCCTGCTATCAAGAGGATAACGACGGAAACAATGATCACGGGAACGGTGGGAAACTCGGAGGGCGGAGTAACCACTATCGGTTCATAAAAAGCGTAGTAGGTTACGTTCTCGGCGGTCATAAAGTTCGCGCCGTCGGTGAGCTTTTCTCCTTTACCGTCCGCAAGCGTGAACCAGCCGACAAAGGTATATCCCGTGCGTTCAATGACCTCGGGGAGAGAAAGTGCTTCGCCCAAGGTCTGCGTGACTTCGGTCTGATTATAACCAAAGTCGAAGGTTACCTTGTAGGTATTGGGGGTATATACTGCATAAATGTCCACATTTTCGGTTTCGTTGCCAACCACTAAAGGACTGCCCTGATCATAGTTCATTTCTTCACCAAGTGTCCAAGAGGTCAGCGTGTATCCCGTTTTTAACAGATCGGGTAATGTAGGTATCACGCCCGAAGGGACTGTTAACGTATGATTGCACTCGCCGTCTGCAAAGAATCGGAAGGTTACGTCGTGATTGTTTGCGCCTACGGTAAACGTACCGTAGTAATTTTTGTCACCGAGCTTTTCCTTAATAAAGTCAGTGGAAACCGTGGGGGCGTGTACGAGATGTCCTTCATCGTTGTACCACTCTGACGGGGCAGTACTGCCGAAATAGTTGTATCCGTTTTCCTCGGTGGACTGTTCGGTTTTAGGCAGGTGAGTTTCATATATACCATCAACCACCAGATTTCCATAATATTCGAGATAGCTTATATCAAAGAAATCGGTGTACCACGAATACCAAAGCCATCTGTCCTCGCTGTACCCCATATAGTCGGACATATTCATTTTACAGGTGTTGCCCTCTATCGTGCAGAACAGAAGCTCTACCGAGCGAGTGCTGTAATCCAAAGAAGGAGCATAATCCGTGTATATCGCGCCCATTGCGTTCTCGGCGTAATTTTTACGGATTTCGGTATTGCTTACTGTTACGTTCGTTGCGCCGTTGAGATATATCGCACCGCCGAGTCCCCGCTCACTGCATAATCCGAGATTGCCGGATGCACTCTCGGTTTCGGGAATTGCTTTGTTTTCGCTTATATAGCAATCCTCAATATTCGCGTTTGATATAAGAACTCCGATTCCTCCGCCAAACGATGCCTTGTTTCCGATGATCTTGCAATTGCGAACGGTAAGAGAGGAGCCATCGTCACATCCGATTGCACCGCCGCACAGCTTATCCGCCCAAAATCTTTCGCCGCCGTA
>JAFVTV010000003.1 GCA_017502975.1 Clostridia bacterium
GTGGGCTGTGATCGATCCCGGCAATGCAAAAGCACCCGATACGCTGAAGACAAACGGTGTAGCAGACGAAGCCAAAATCAAGGTGGCTACGGATGCACTTCTCAGGGAGCTTAAGCTTCTTGATGACGGTTCTACTTCCGGTCGCACAGAAGTGGAGCGCAATTACAACTTCCCTACCCAAGAGGATATCGAAAATCAGTTGCAACACATCTATAGCAACGCTTGTGATGCAACGTGCAACCATTGTGGGCTTATCAGAACGCCTCCCGCGCACGTTTATTCGTCAGAGTGCGATGACATCTGTGATGTTTGCGGAGATCTGAAGATCTTAGCCGACCAATCCAAGCATGTGTATAGTAACAGCTGTGACAGCACGTGCAACGTCTGCCAAAGCATACGCCCCACCCTTCCGCACGTTTATGACAATGAGCAGGACAACGCCTGCAATATTTGCGGCAATCCCAAAGAATAACCCTAATTTCTGCCCGACGGTACCCCACGTGCCGCCGGGCATTCTTACAACCATAATATTTTTACAAATTTTTTATCCGTTTGCATTTCGATACAATTTGTTCACATTTTATTGCTATACTGAATAAGAATATACACATTCAAAAAGTTTTATATTAGCCAAAGGAGCCATCACGCATGCAAAACGCAATCAAAACGCAACGCACCTATTACATCGGTGCCGCACTCCTCGCGCTGATCACCGCCATATTGCGCACACTTGCCCTCACGCTCACCTTTGACCGTGCAAGCGGTTATTTTACTGCGGGCGCACTCCCTGTGCTCCTTCGCGTTGTCGAGGGATGCTCCCTCTTTGCCTTAGTGCTCTTCCCCGTTTTAGCATTAAGAGGACACATTTCCCCCAAGCGTGCCACGCGCTCTCCCTTCATCCCCTGCGGCGCGGGACTTTGCGCCCTGCTTCTGTTTCTCAATTTTATTTGCAGTTGCACACTGCAAAACGCCATGCTACCCACGTTGCTTTGGGTCATAGGGCTTCTTGCAATTCTTTTGGGTGTGGTCTATTTCATTTTACAAACACCGCTTATCAAAGCAGGCGCGGGTACACATGCCGTGCTGGGCAGCCTTACCATCGTAGCCTTTGCGTGCCTCATTGCATTTACCTATTTTGATATCAGCACCCCGATGAATGCCCCCCACAAGATCGATCTTCACATGGCGCTTCTTGCCACCATGCTCTATTTCCTATATGAATTGCGCGCAAAGGCCGATATTTCCCGCCCCCTTGCGCTGACCGTTTGCGGTGCCATTGCATTTTTCCTTACCGCCGCAATAGGGCTTTCAGACACCGTGGCATATCTCGCAGGTGCCCTTACCGACCCCGTTTATTTCGCCCAAGATCTTTTGCTCCTTGCCCTTGCGATCTATATCGGCGCGCGGAGCATGGCCGATGCCACTCTCAGTAACAAAAACTAAGAAAGGACCGTGGAATATGGGTGCCAACAACCGCATTCAATGGCTGCACAAGCGCATTTCGGACATGCGCTATCCAAACGCCAGCCGCCTTGCCGAGCGCTTTGGTATTTCGCACCGCCAGGCACAGCGTGACGTAGAGTATCTCAAAAACACGCTTGGCGCACCGCTTGCCTATAATGCCGAGCGCCGCGGCTTTTATTACAGCGCGGAGTATTCTCTGCCAACCTATACCGCCGTCGAGGGCGAAATTGATTATCTGGAGGCAGTCACAGGCACCGATACGTATGCTGCCAAGCGCGAGATCCTGCAAATGCAGATCCCCTACTCGGCTATCGTTCGCATTCCCGATAAATTAACACGGCTTGAATTACAGCAATTTATCGTAGGGGAGGAAAGTCGCGGAGATTACATATGTGAATTTCACAGCGTAGAAATGTTCCTTGGTGTCATCTTCGCCGCAGAAGCGGACATCACGATCTTAAAGCCCGATTGGCTGCGCGAGCGCCTGTTGCGCGCCGCGGAGCGTGTGCTAAAAAACAACAAAGACAAGCCCTAATAACAAAATTCACTGCCATGTCATCTCAAATAAAAACGCCCCTGCGCTGCGCGCAGGGGCGTTTTTGTATCATTTCTTATTGTGTATCAACAAGAGTCCATCTCAAATCGTCAACAAACTTAGCAAGGTTGTTCTGGATTCTGGTCAAATCCGCAGAATACTGCGCGGTCCAAGAGGTACCGGAAACAGCAGCTCTGATCGCGATGTAGTCTGCCGTGTAAGCACCGGTAACGGAGCCTGCAAGAGCAGAACGGAGAACGCGACCGAGGTCAACCTCGACGGAAGTTCTAATGATTTCATACAAGTCTGCCTCACACTGAAGGCAGGAGGACTTTAGTCTTCTGGAAATAACAGGCGTAGTTTTGCGGTAAGCCTCAGAGCCCCAACACTCAAGTACTGCGGTGAGCATAGAGAGCGTTTCCTGCGCGTTTCCACGGGCATCAAAATCAACAAAGATAGAGTAAATGGAAAACTCGTTACCGATAGTGGTGTAGTAGTTCTTCTGGTTGAGGTCATATTTAGGCGTAGGAAGAATGCCGTAGTTCGGTATCTTGTCGTTGCTAGCCAAGGAGTCCCCTGCCTGACGCATATAACCAACCATGAAATAGGTAGTACCGTTATAGAAAGGAATATTCCAAGTCTCATTGGTACCCGTGCCGTCGTGGTAAGATTTGGTGCCGAGCAAGGTGTGCAGCTTGGCTACCAATCTAACGGTCTTCGTAGAGGTCCAGTCGTCGGAGATCTTAAGAACACTACCGTCAGTGGTTTGCTCAATAATATGCAGGTTTGATCCGCCATAGAACGAGGAAAACACGTTTTCATTACCGGCAACACCAAAGGTATCATCAACCGTAACGCCGTCGCCGTACTTGTCAACATATGTGTTGGATGCAAGGTAAATGAACTCATCAAGCGTCCACTTACCGGCATACACCTTCTCGTAGATCATGTTGGTGGCGGTATTGCCGCCCCCAGCACCGCTCTGTGGTGTTTTTACATGAGGATTGCTTGCAAAGTAAGCCTCTGCCTCCTGCTTATAGCGCTTGTTGACCAGATCCTTGTTAAAGAATACACCGATCATCTGATACATTGTGTTGGTGGAACAGTCGCCGGATACGAAGTAGAGGTTGTTGGCAATCGCCAAGTTTTGTGTCAAATTCTTAGGCCACCAAGGCTTATCCAAATTGATGTAGTTGCAGTCAACGGCAGTAATATTCTGAACAAGACCTGCTGCCAACAGCGAGCCTGCATTGGGTGCATAAGAGCCAATCAGGTCAAAGTCGTGCGTGCCGGCATCCTTTGCGCGCTGTACGCGAGCAATAAAGGACGCGCGCTGGCTACTGTCACCGGGCTCAGCAATAAAGTTGAATTCAACACCAAGGCGACTTTGAATTGCCCGGTTGCGCTCATAAATAGAGGACAGAAGTGTATCGTCAACCTCTTCGCTCTGGACAAATTCGGGCTTTACAGTTCCCTCACCCGTCCAGTAAAGGAACGTAATGATCTCCCCATCATAATCAAGGCTTTCGGGCAGATCGTCATATTCGCGCCAATCACCCCATTCGTCCTTTTTCCACCTCTTGCCGTCACTGTCTATCTCAACGCCCTCGGGCAGA
The DNA here is from genome assembly GCA_017502975.1 of Clostridia bacterium. GTDB lineage: Bacteria > Bacillota > Clostridia > Oscillospirales > CAG-272 > Firm-07. The sequence continues at coordinate 3,616 of JAFVTV010000003.1, forward strand.
TCGTTTGTGCCGCACACGCTACAAACCCCGTTTTGATACGCATGATTGTTGCTCTCTACCAGGGCTTTCTTTTGGAAATATCCACACGAGCATATCCGCGCCGCAAGTCCCTTCTTTGCACAGGTAGAAGCAACCAGCTCCTGCCATTGTCCAAAGCTGTGTATTCCCGTAGCGGGAATTTCTTGCATTTCAGAAGCGCCGCAAGCACAGCTGTGAACACGCCATCCTTTTGTAGTACAAGTCTCTTGCATCACCGTTTCCCATACGCCGTAACTGTGCGTGTGGTTACAGATGGTACACCTTCCATTTTCATCAAAGGTGTGTATACCCGTTGCAGCAATCTCTTCGGTCTCAAAATGCCCACACGCGCAAGCATGCTTGCGCAATCCTTTTGTAATACAAGTAGCTTCTACTACCGTTTCCCATTCTCCGTAAGCATGAAGGCCTGTAGCGGAAATCTCCTCGGTTTGCACCTCGCCACAGTCACAACGTCGCAAGCGCACACCCTTAGTGCCGCACGTTGCCGCAACCGTCGTTTCCCATTCCCCGTAAGTGTGCGTGCCCGTAACAGCAATTTCCTCGGTTTGCACATCGCCGCAGTCGCAGTGGCGCGAGCGCACACCCTTAGCGCCGCACGTTGCTGCAACTGTTGTTTCCCACTCACCGTAGCTGTGTGTATGATCATCATCACATGCAGTTAAAGCAAGCGTGGCAGAAAAGCACATCAAAATTGCCAAAGCCAAGCAAATAAACCGTTTCATTTTGGGGCTCCTTTATATATAAAGAAAATATACAATATTATAATAACATATTATCCCATTTTTTTCAAGCGGTTTCACGTTCTTTTTTCTTTAATTCTTTTTCTTGCAACTTTTTTTCAAAAACCCCTTGACAAGCGTTTTTTTATATGGTATAATGCCAACGTTATCCAAAGACAGCAGGTTCCCGTAAAGGTAACTTAGGTTACTCCCCTGCCGAGGACGATTCACTTTTTTATATGTTAGTGTGTCTTTCTTCGTGCCGGAGTGTCTTTGTGCCTTCGCGGGAGAAAGATTTTTTTATATTCCATCACAATCGGGAGGTGAAAAAGAATGCCCAGCAAAATTATTCTCGAGAAAAAGCAGCAGGCTGTTGCCGAACTGGCAGAAAAGATCAAGAACTCGGTTTCCGGTGTACTTGTAAACTACCAGGGCATCACCGTTGAGGATGATACCGCCATGCGTAAGGCTCTGCGTGAAGCAGGCGTTAAGTACATGGTTGTGAAGAATTCTCTTACCGGCCGTGCTTGCGACGAGGTTGGTTACGGCGAGATGAAGCAGTACCTTACCGGTATGACTGCTATCGCCATCAGCGAAAACGACGCAGTTGCACCCGCAAAGGTTTTGAAGAAGTACGCTCAGAAGGTAGAGAGTTTCAAGATCCTTGCAGGTTACCTTGACGGCGCAGTGATCGACGAAAAGGTTGTCAACGAGCTCGCTGATATCCCCAACAAGGAAACGCTTATTGCGAAGTTCCTTGGCAGTATCCAGTCTCCTCTTTACGGTCTGGCATATGCTCTGCAAGCAATTGCAGACAAGCAGGAAGCTCCTGCAGCAGAATAATCCATGCACACAAAACGCGTGTTGCCGCGTGAAGGCAACGACCGCCGCGTGACGGACATCACGCAAAATAAAAAATTCCATTTTCAGGAGGTTATGTAAAATGGCTAGCGAAAAAATTACTGCTATTGTTGAAGAGATCAAGGGTCTTACCCTTCTTGAGCTCAATGAGCTCGTAAAGGCTGTTGAGGAGGAGTTCGGCGTATCCGCTGCTCCCGTTGCCGCTGTTGGCGTAGCTGCTCCCGCAGCTGCAGCTGCTGAGGAGAAGACCGAGTTTGACGTTATCCTCGCTTCCTTCGGCGCTAACAAGCTCGCTGTTATCAAGGCTGTTCGTGAGATCACCGGCCTTGGTCTTAAGGACGCTAAGGACCTTGTTGAGGCTGCTCCTAAGGCTATCAAGGAAGGCGCTTCTAAGGAAGAGGCTGAGAGCGTTAAGAAGGCTCTTGAGGAAGCCGGCGCTACGGTTGAAGTTAAATAATTTTCACCGTTCCGGGGCGAGCATGATCGCCCAAACTGCTGTACACAAAAAGCGGATGCTTCGGCATCCGCTTTTTTGTTTGTTTTTAGCCCCACGGGGCTTTTCTTTTTATCTATTTCCATTTTTGTATTTTCCAATTTCATAATATTTTTTTCCATTTTTTCTTTCAATTATCTTGATAAATCGTAATTTTGGCGCATTTGCGATAGTTCCTGTAAAAAATGGCAACACTATCCCCAACAAAACTTAGGGGGAACCATACACATGTTTGATATACAATTGCTGGATTGCACCTTGCGTGACGGTGGGTTTGCAAACGATTGGCAATTTGGGCAAGAAAATATAATCGGCATATTTGAGGGGCTTACCGCCGCGGGTGTTGACATCATTGAGGTGGGCTTCCTTGATGAGCGCCGCCCCTTTGATAAGGACCGCAGCATCATGCCCGGCACCGATAGCGTAGGCAAACTATATGGCAAGCTCTCACGAAAAAGCGCGCTACTTGTTGGCATGATCGATTATGGCACCTGCCCTCTTTCTCAGATCAAGCCCCGTGCGAAAAGCATGCTTGACGGCATCCGTGTGATCTTCAAAAAGCATCTGCTGACAAAGGCACTTGGGTTTTGCGCAGCACTAAAGGAGCTTGGGTATCTCGTGTTTGTGCAGCCTGTATCCATCACAGATTATAGCGATGCCGATATAAAGGATCTGGCAAGCCTGACAAATCAGCTCCACCCCTATGCACTTTCCATTGTTGACACATACGGGCTCTTACACCAAGAGGAGGTGCTGCGCTATTTTGATCTCTTTCATCACGCGCTTTCGCCCGACATACGGCTTGGCTTTCACGGGCACAATAATTTCCAAATGGCTTACGCCAATTGCATCAGCATGGTCCACGCTGCGCGCACCGCAAAAAGACCCCTCATGCTTGACGGCTCGCTTTACGGCATGGGGAAAAGCGCGGGAAACGCGCCGCTTGAGCTCCTTGCGCAGTACCTGAACCACTCTGTTGGTGCGTGTTACGACGTAGGCGCGCTGCTTGAGGTGATCGACAGGCACATCACAAAGCAATATCCGGCGCCCTGCTGGGGCTATAACGTCTTCTACTTTCTTGCCGCAGCCAATGCCTGCCACCCCAACTATGTTACCTATCTCATGCAGCAGGGGCTCCCCCTATCAAGCGCTTATGTGCTCCTCGGTAATCTTGAAAAGAGCAAAAGACTTATCTTTGACAAGGCGTATATCGAGGAGCTTTGCCATCAGCACCAAAAGGAGGCAGGCTATGCAACACTCTCGCTATAAGCTTGCCATATTTGATCTTGACGGCACACTCCTTAACACCGCCGCGGGGATAGAGGCAGCCCTGCGGCACACCATAAAGGAGCTTGGATACACAGTACCGTGCAATATGTCCTTAAGCGATTATATCGGACCGCCCATAGAGCAAGCCTTTTCCGAGCTCGCAGGGCTCGAAGGGGATGCACTCCGCGCGGCCGCTGACCGTTTCCGTGCGCAATACAGCACGAACGATCTGCAAAAGGCAACCCCATATAGCGGCATTTTTGATCTCCTGCGCAGCATACAGGCGCTTGACATAAAAACAGCCGTTGCCACCTATAAACGCGAGGAGTATGCCAAACGCCTGCTCCACCATTTCGGATTTCACAACCATTTTGACGTCATGCACGGCAGTGACAACGCAGGGCGCCTGAAGAAGAAGGACTTAATCCTGCTTTGTATGAAAGAGTGCGGCAACCATGATCCTCGGCACACCGTTATGATCGGGGATACTGCTGAGGATGCGCGGGGTGCCGCCGAGGCGGGCGTCGATTTTATTGCCGTCACATACGGATTTGGATTTCACACAGCAAATAATCCCTTACCACACGCACCGATCGGAATCGCACACACGCCCATGGAAATTCTACTTTTTCTAAAACAATAAAAGCCAAAGGAGCAAGCGAAAAAGCATGAGAGTAGCAGATTATATCGCAACGTTTTTATGTGAAAACGGCATTAAGGATTGCTTTATGGTAACGGGTGGCGGTGCGATGCACCTCAACGATGCCCTTGGGCACAAGGCGGAGCTTCACTGCGTTTTTAACCACCATGAAAGCGCCTGTGCCATTGCGGCAGAGGCATACACACGTTACACGGGCAGGCTTGCCGCAGTTTGCGTCACAAGCGGCCCCGGCGGAACAAATGCGATCACGGGTGTGCTTGGCGGCTGGGTCGACTCGATCCCCATGCTGATCCTTTCGGGGCAGGTCAAGCGAGAAACGACCATAAAAAGCTGCCCCACGCTGGCACTGCGGCAGCTTGGTGATCAGGAATGTGATATCACGCAAATGATACGTACGATTACAAAATATGCCACAATGGTATGGGAGCCGACCGATATCGCCTTAGAGCTTGAAAAGGCGCTGTATCTCGCAAGATCGGGCAGAGGCGGCCCTGTTTGGCTGGATATTCCGCTTGACGTGCAGGGCGCGCAAATAGACCCCGATTTACTGCGGCATTTCACCCCTGAAAACGAAAAATACAACCACGTCCCCTCTGTTTTGCCGCAAACAGCACGAGAAATCCTGAAGCACATACAAAAAGCGAAAGCGCCTCTTGTTTTGGTTGGCACTGGCATTCGCCTTGGAAACGCGGAGGGGGAGCTGCTTGCCTTGCTTGAAAAATTGCAGATTCCTGTTGTGACGGCATGGAACGCAAACGATACCGTCCCTTATTCACATCCTCAATTTGCAGGCATGCCCGGCACAGTTGGCACACGGGCGGGCAATTTTGCAGTACAAAACTGTGACCTGCTGCTTTCACTCGGCTGTCGCCTTAACATTCGCATGATTGGCTACAACCGCCATGATTTTGCAAAAAACGCCTTCAAGATTATCGTGGATATCGATGAAAACGAATTAAAAAAGCCCACCGTTGTGGCAGAAATGCCCATACACGCGGATGTAAAGGAACTGCTTTTGGCGTTACTGCAAGAGCCATACGAACCCCCTACCATGCACAAAGAGTGGGTAAAATGGTGCCGCGCGCTTGTCACGCGCTTCCCCGCGGCACTACCGGAATACCGCAACCGCAAAAACGGCACCTTAAACCCCTATACGTGTATGGATCTTTTGTTCTCCTGCTTTGATGCAGGAGAGCGTATCGTTTGTGCCAACGGCAGTGCTTGCGTGATCACCTTTCAAGCGGCAAAGATCAAAGAGGGGCAACGCATGTTTACCAATTCGGGGTGCGCCTCTATGGGATATGGCTTGCCTGCGGCAATTGGCGTTGCGGTTGCTGATAACACGCGCCGCACGGTATGTATCGAGGGCGACGGCAGCATTATGATGAACCTGCAGGAGCTTGCCACAGTGGCGCACAATAACCTTAACATTAAGATTATTCTTCTAAATAATAACGGCTATCATTCCATTCGCCAAACACAGCGCAATTTATTCGGGGAGCCCTTTGTGGGGCTTGATGCCAATAGCGGTGTCGGCTTTCCCGATTTTTCCCTGCTGGCAAAGGCGTTTGGCATCCAATACTACCGTGCAACAAGCGAAGCGGAGCTTATGGCAACCGCAAATAGGGCGCTAAATACCGATGGCGCGTGCCTGTTTGAGATCGTTATGGATGAGAAGCAAGGCTTTGCGCCGAAATCTGCCGCAAGAATGCTGCCGGACGGGCGCATGATCTCCCCCTCGCTTGATGATATGGCGCCCTTTCTTGATCGCGCGGAATATGCCGCCATCCGCTATCAAAAGCAAGAGGTTTTATGAAAAGAGCAGTGATAACAGGCGCCACGGGCACAATTGGCAGAGCCTTAATTTACGAATTACTGCAAAACGGTATCGAAATTTTGGCACTCTGCCGCCGTAAAGGGAGAGCCGGAGAGCTGCCAACTCACCCTCTGCTCCGTGTGCAATATTGCTCTCTTTCCGAACTTTCCGCATTGCAGCACAGCAGCGAAAAGCCGTATGATGTCTTCTATCATTTCGGGTGGGAGGGCACCAACGGAGCAAAGCGAAATACCCCCCACCTGCAATGCGATAATATTCGCTATGCGCTGGATGCCGTTTGTGCCGCAAAGCGTCTTGGCTGCCACACCTTCATCGGTGCGGGCTCTCAAGCGGAGTACGGACGGGTTACCGATGCCCTTACTCCAACCACACCAACCTTTCCCGAAAACGGCTACGGCATTGCCAAGCTTGCGGCAGGCGGGCTGACTCGCCTTGCGGCAAGTGCTAACGGTATGCGGCATATATGGGTGCGGATCCTGAGCATTTACGGCCCCTATGACAACGAAAAAAGCCTTGTTTCTTCCACGATACTCAGCCTTATGCGCGGCGAACCCCCACAACTTACCAAGGGCGAGCAGTTATGGGATTTTCTTTACAGCCGCGATGCCGCCCGTGCGCTTTTCCTACTCGCCGCGCACGGCAAGCACGGCGCCGTATATCCGCTTGGCAGTGGTATAGCACGACCGCTTAAGGAATATCTCCTGCTGCTTCGCGACACCGTGGCACCACACGTGCCGCTGGAGTTCGGCGCCATACCGTACAGCAAAAACCAAGTCATGCATCTTTGTGCAGACATCACGACGATCACCGCCGATACAGGCTGGCGCCCCACCACAAGCTTTTCTGACGGCATTCGCGAAACAGCGGCATGGTGGAGCACACACAAAAGCCTTGCCAAAGAAAAAGCGTATTAAATTCCCCCGAAGCACGCACACCGTTACTACGACAAATCAAGCATGCTCTATTTTTGTCGTAGGTCGTGCGACATTTACACATCTTGTGTTAAATAGCAAAATTTTTCTCTATATATTGTATATTTTTTCAAAAAATATCTTGACAAGTCGTATGACATTTGCTATAATAATAAATGTAAAGATACAATCTTTACAACTTGCACCATTGTTTCTTCTTTTTTCTCCTTTTAGGGCAGATAGGCACAAGGCAGAATGTGCTTGTCTGCCCATTTTTTATTTTTTAAAAAAAATTTCAAAAAAGGGGTTGACAAAGCAATTTTCCTGTGATACAATATACCACGTTGCCGAGCAATGTAGTAATCACAAATGGAAGCATAGCTCAGTTGGGAGAGCATCTGCCTTACAAGCAGAGGGTCATAGGTTCGAGCCCTATTGTTTCCACCAAAATGCATGACCGCCCTCAATTTATTGGGGGCGGTTACGCATCAAAAGGCCCGGTAGTTCAGTCGGTTAGAACGCTAGCCTGTCACGCTAGAGGTCGTGGGTTCGAGTCCCATCCGGGTCGCCACTCTCTAGCAACCACCTCATGCGGATTTAGCTCATTTGGTAGAGCGCGACCTTGCCAAGGTCGAGGTGGCGGGTTCGAGCCCCGTAATCCGCTCCAGAACGAAAACCACCCCATTCGGGGTGGTTTTTCTCGTTCTGGAGCGGATTGCGGGGACGAGAAATGCCCTTGATTGCGTTGCAATCAAGGGCGGGAAGAATGCCGATCTTGCTTTGCAAGTGACGGCATTTAGCCGTCAAGGCATTCTGTTTTCCTCAAGCGCTTAGCGCTTGAGGTCGACGAGCCCCCATTGTGCGCATCCCCACCTCATTCGAGGTGTCTTTTTTCTTTTGCGCATCTTACGGCGCCTTCTTTACTCATCCTCTGATGTGTATATCTCGCTTTGCGCTTTCTTCCTATATAAAGAAGGCGAAATACCAAAGGCGGTTTTAAATGCCCTGCCAAAATGCGTGTTGCTCTTATACCCCACCTGATCTCCGATATCGGATATTGTCATGTTGGTTTTAGCAAGAAGCCTGCGCGCCTCCTTCAGCCTTACACCGTTTAAATATTCCACAAAGGAAAAACCCGTTGTCGCCTTAAAAATTCTTGAAAAATAGCAAGGGCTAATAAAAAATTGATTGGAAATGGTGGTTAAGGTAATATCCTCGCTGTAATTGTTATTGATGTATGCGGCAACAGTGGAAACCGTTTTGTGTGTAGGGTTAAAATAATCGGTAACCCCAACCTTCGAGCCATCGCCGTCTACGCCATAACGCGCTACAAGCAAAAGCAGTTGCATGAGCGAAGCCTTTAAAAACTGAAGATAGCCTGCCTGCTTTCTCTGGTATTCTGTATGCATTGCGGAAAGAATGCTCTCCACCACCGCGCGATCCTCAGGCGTGAAGGTTGCCACGTTTCCACCGTTTACAAATGTGGTCAACAGGATCTCACCGTCCGTCCCCTTCAAAAAATCCTCAAGAAATTTTTTGCGAAAACTGATAAGATATCTCTCATACCCGTTCTCATTTGCCTTGCTGGTGCTATGAATATCATAGGGCTTGATCAGCACAAAGCTACCGCTTTTGATATGATAGGTCTTATCCTTTACAAAATAATACCTGTCGCCCGCCAAAAGATAATATATCTCGTAATAGTCGTGATAGTGATGATTGCGCATGCTGCTTGGCGTTGCAACGGTTGATTTTTGCAAAAATATCGAGGCATCGGGCACAAGCCCGTTCTCTGTGCGCTTTAACCCCTTTTGCTGATTGTCTTCCATCTCTTTGCCTCCAACAATTTGTCATAATTTTACCATAAATCCTTTTAAAATTCAATAAAAACGCAAAATTTCAAAAAAATCAGTAAAATTTCGTAGAATGACTATTACTTTGAGCAATATCCGTTGTTGTAATCGGGCAAAAACACGTGTTATGATAATGACGGTACATACCAAAAATAAAAAATGGAGAAATTTGAAATGGCAGCAAAGAAAAGATATGTTCAAGTAGGTGTTGGCGGTCGCGCACGCTTTTTTTACAATGCGGTAGCGGGCACATATGGCGAGACCTCTGAATTGGTGGCATTTTGCGACATCAACAGAACGCGCCTTGAGCACGCACAGCAAACACTTGTTGAAAAATACAATTACCCCATGGTAGCGCTCTATGCAGCAGATGAGTTTGACAAGATGATCGAGGAGCAAAAGCCCGATTACGTCATTGTCACCACCATCGACCGTACTCACCACAAATACATCATCAGAGCCATGGAGCTTGGCTGTGACGTCATCAGCGAAAAGCCCATGACCATGGATGCCGACAAGTGCCAAGCGATCCTTGATGCAATCAAGCGCACAGGCAGAAATCTGCGCGTAACCTTTAACTACCGTTACGCCCCCCACAATTCGATCACCCGCCAGCTTATTATGGACGGCACGATCGGCGAGGTAAAGCAGGTGCACTTTGAGTGGCTGCTTAACACCAAGCACGGCGCAGACTACTTCAGAAGATGGCACCGCGACAAGAGAAACAGCGGCGGTCTTTTGGTACACAAATCCACGCACCACTTTGACCTTGTCAACTTCTGGCTCGGCACCAAGCCGAAGCAGGTATTCTCTTACAGTGATCTCTTGTTCTACGGCAGAGAAAACGCAGAAAACAGAGGCGTGACCAAGTTCTATTACAGAGGCAGTGGCAGCGAGAACGCCAAAGGCGACCCCTTCGCGCTTGATATGATCGGCCACAAGGGTATGGAGGCTCTGTATATGAATGCAGAAAAGGACGACGGGTATCTCCGTGACCAGAGCGTGTTTGGCGACGGTATCAGCATTGAGGACACAATGGGTGTCATGGTAAAATACGAAAGCGGCGCTATCATGACCTATGCGCTGAACGCCTACTCCCCTTACGAGGGCTTCAGAGCCTGCTTCACAGGCACCAAGGGTAGAATTGAGCTGAACGTTACCGAGGCATCCTACGTAAACGCAGGCGGCGACTCCAAGCTTGAGGGTGCGGCAAAGACCAAGTCGATCACGGTATTCCCCATGTTTGGCGCGGCTTACGACGTTGAGATCCCTGAGGCCGAGGGCGGTCACGGCGGTGGCGACCCCATTCTTCTCAACGATATCTTCGGCGTGCCCGAATACGACCCGCTTGAGCGCGCGGCTTCTCACGTTGACGGCGCTATGAGTATCCTTACCGGCATTGCCGCCAATAAATCGATTGCTTCGGGCCTGCCCGTAAACATCAAGGATCTCGTTACGTTCTAATCTATATTTATAAAAGAGGTATTAAAATGACATACATAGAGCCCCTCAAGCAAAAGCTTGAGAAATGCGAAAAAATTTATTCCACCATGCTTTGCCACATCGGCTTTACCACCCTGCCCGGCATTTACAAGACCTGCGGACTTGACATGCTGGTTATGGATCTTGAGCACGGCTCGTTTTACCCCGAAAACATCGGCGATTTCTGCCAGATGTGCAATAAGATCGAGCTGCCCGTGATCGTTCGTGTGCAGGACTGCGAGTATCACTGCATCTCCAAGCCCCTTGACATGGGGGCTGACGGTGTGCTGATCCCCCGCACCGAATCGATGGAGCAGGTGGAAACCGCCATCAACTCCATGCGCTTCTACCCCTACGGTAAGAAGGGTGTTGGCGGCAGAGCACTGCTCCGCCCCGGCGAGGATATTTACGACATCAACAAAAACCGCCTGCTCTTTATCCAGATCGAATCCCAAAAGGGCATCGACCTGCTCGATGAAATGCTCACCAAGTATAGCGATCAGATCGCAGGCGTTATCATTGGCCCCTGCGACATGGCGGTATCCATGGGCTGTGGGCTTGATACCACCTGCGAGAAGATGATGAACGCTATCACCGCAACCGTTACAACCTGCCAAAAGCACAACAAAACCATCGGCATGTTCATGAACGATGATAAGGAAGCAGAGTTTTGGTATCAGCGTGGCATGAACTTCTTCTGGATCAACACCGAGCTCGGCATGCTTGCCACCGAGATCGCAAGAAACAAAAAACGCGTAGACGAGTTCTAACAGCAAAAAGCGTTCTAAGCACAGGGGTGCTGCCGCAAATGCGGCAGCACCGTTGTTTCATGCTGTATCGTTTTGCAAGGAACGGCATATCCTAACAGTAGAGTGCGCTCCGCACGACCCACCCAAAAAATCTTTTTTAAAATAATAAAAAAGGGCTTGACAAACCACCCTCACCTTGCTATAATAGTAAGGCATTCTCAATACGGCGCCATGGCCAAGCGGTAAGGCAAAGGTCTGCAACACCTCTATCCCCAGTTCGATTCTGGGTGGCGCCTCCAAAACGAAAACCCCTGCCCAATCGGGCGGGGGTTTTCGTTTTGGACGTGCTACGCACGCAATCGAATTGGGCTCTGCCGCCATTGGCGGCAGA
>JAFVTV010000001.1 GCA_017502975.1 Clostridia bacterium
TACGCAAAAACAGCGGTGGAACTCGAACCGCTGGTTTTGCGTAGATCGGGACCGAAGCAGAAAAGACCGTGGTGTGACCAAACAACTGCTTCAAACTCCTCCATTTGCTTTGAGGTGGCAAAAGCGATTTCCGCGCCGATAGCTGCATATTTCTTTTTTTCGCATCACTGTAATGCATCGCAAAAATCCTCCCTGTTTTTCAAGATCCGCTTACGGTTTAACATATTTCACCAAGCAAAAAAGGTCTGTTGTTTTTTTGCAATATGCTTTTTTAATTAAATTTCATTATATAACTCTTCATGATTTTTTATAGATTTTTCATTTTTTGATTCAAAGCGAAATAATACAACTATGATTTTACAAAAATAGACCTTTTTTTAACAAAAGCACTTGAAAACAATGTTTTTATATGCTATACTAAATACATCAACCGCGAAAAACAGCTTGTTTTGTCAGAAGGAGGGGGTTACCGTGAAGTCTGAGATTCTTTCGCGTCTTGCTTATATCAACGATGAGGAGCGACGCATCATTGAGGGCGAACAAAAGATCAACAAAAAACTCTATTCCGCTTTTACAAAGGAATTTATCATTAATCAGCACCGCCTTATGCAAGAAGATGAGCAGATCGCATTGCGACGTCACACACGCTTTACCGATTTCCCCTCCCACGGACACAACTATGTGGAAATGACCTATGTCTGCTCGGGCGAGGTTACGCATGTTATCAAGCACCGCGAAGTAAAAATGCACGCAGGTGATGTGTTGCTTTTGAACCGACACACACAGCACAGCGTACGTAAGACAGGTGAGGAGGACATTGCAATCAACGTGCTGCTTGCAACCGATTGCTTCCATTCCTTTGCCTCGGTGCTTCCCGCCTCCTCTCCCCTTTCCTCCTTCATGGCGGAAAACATTCGCTCTAACGGCGAAGCAGAATACATGCTCTTTTCTACCGAAGGTGTACCTCCCCTTGAAAATTTGTTTGAAAATCTTTGCTATGCTATGGTAGGCAACGATATTTTAAGCAATGAGATTTTGAAAACTACAGTTGCACTGATTCTGCGCCACTTTGCGGAGCTGCCTGAATGTATGATTACTGCGGCTCGCCACCGTTCCGATGCCGAGCTTTTACAGGCACGCATTGAGGAATACTTGCGTACAGAATTTCGCACCGCCACCTTGACAGAATTGGCTGAAAAACTTGGACTTAGTGTTCCGTATCTTTCCAAGCGCGTACGCGAACTTTGCGGTATGACTTTTAGTCAACTTTTGCAGGAGGAGCGCTTTGAAGAATCAATCCGCTTACTTGAAACCACCGATCTGCCTGTTGGCGATATCATCATCGCCGTCGGATATGAAAATACAAGCTTTTTCCATAATCAATTCAAGGCACGCTACAACTGTTCTCCCTTCAAATGGCGCAAATCACGCACAATAAAATAACAATTTTTACATTGATAAAAATACAGGGCACCTGCTTTTGCAGGTGCCCTGTATTTTTTCCTTTGATTGCCGTACAATACTTATGAGTTACCGCAGCATCTGCCTCTGCCATTACCGTTGCCGTTGGAAACGGGAGCAGTATTGTTGGGACAAAACGCAGAGGTTGGGAAAGGCATTTGACGGAATGCGCCGCAGGGATCCTCATCAGCGACATCCGTACACTCCTTATCGGGCAAGCAAAATTCGGTTGCCTCAACAAGCAACTGCCCATCGCGCACCAAACGGATGACCGAGAAAAGCCCAAGAGAAATGGTAAGATAGCGGTTGTCGCCATTTTGATCTCCGCCAAGCGCACCGCCAAGGCTATCTGCCACAACAGCGGGAATATCGCAGCAGCAACAACAGCAATGACAGTTACATTCCTCAAGAATACGTGCACCAAGCACCACGGGCTGTACAACCTCAATGACTGCTTCGGGATTGTTATGCCCGCAGCAAACAGGCTCAGGCGCAGCGCAGAAATTATCGCAAGCCTTGCTGCGGAAAATGCTGACATTGCTTTGCCCACCAAAGAGTACTACGCGCTTTTCAAGCACAGCAATACCTTCAATGGTTTGAGATTGACCCATCGGTACACAAACCTCAAACTCGCACCGCACGTAAAATCTTGCAAGCACCGTATAAAAACCGCTATTGAATTGTACAGGATCTACCGAAATATTGGAAGCCACGATCTCGGCACATTTCACACGAACATTTCCCGTGCGGGCGATCAGCTCCTCGCCCCCGCAGGTAAGGAACACGCGAACATCCTCGAAGCAATCCCTATCACGGCAAGCATCGAGAATTCTTGAGGCTTCAATACCGAAGCGCTCCCCCGCGCCGTTCCCCGAACAGGAAAATCTATTATCTCCCATAGGAAATTGGTTCCTCCTCAAAAAGATTTCAGAGCAATACTGCTCTTCTGTATTATCCTATGAGGGGAATGTCGAATTTGACAACTTATTGTAAAAGAAAGCGATATTTTTCCTCAAACACAAGGTACGACGCATCCTCGCGGATTGAAAGCAACAGCAATACATCCTCATTGGGGATCAAAACCGTGCCGATCTCACCTTCTCGCAAAATGATCTTATCATGCGGCACGGGCCCATGCGCGCCAAGAATGTAAAAATCAGACTTGAGATTGTCGACAGTGACACCGATCTCGCGCCGATATTCTGACATGGCGGCACTCTCATAATACAATATATCGTTTCCGAACGCAAATGTAAGCGCGAGGGCCGGCTCCTTTGAGCGTGACCGAAAAACAGGCTCACTGACATAAAACGCGCCATCCCCGAATACGGTAAGTGCGGTGTCATAAGAATATACACTCACCGCAATATTATGCGCGCTTGCAATTTCAAACAATGTCTCAAAAACAGTAAACTCATCCTCATTGCGCGGTTGGGGCAACCAAAGCGCATAAATTGTTACACTGTCGCTAAAGCGTGCAAGCGCTGTCTTTTGCGCGCTGTGGTAATGGGTAAGCAGTAAAACATCAAGTGAGGTGGCGCCCTCCTCTTGCAGCAGTTGCCATCCTTCCTGCAGTTGCGTTGTGTTGCCACTCGAAAGATCACACAGTAACGCCCCGTCATTTCCAATGAAGCCAATGCTTTCATTTTTACCGCTGGTACGGTAAACCGCTACCAACTGATCTGCACTGAGAATTCTGCTGATCAGCAAGCAACAAACAAAGCCGATGACCAGCGCCAGCATAGGCGTAAAAGCAAGCCACCAACGCTTTTTCAGATCAATAAGCAGTAAAACAACCGCCAAAGCAACACAAGGTATCACAAGATACGGCAAAAAATCATATTGCAGGGAAATTACAGTATCAGGCTTCGCAAAAACCGATGTAAGCCAAAGAATAAGATTGCCTAACGCCCGACAGGCAAATGCAAACGGCGCTACGGGATACAGAAGCAGCACGCCAAGTCCCAGAAGCAAAAACGGAGCGGCAAGCGGAATCAGTATAAGGTTTGAGATTGGTGTGATTGTGGCAATTTCACCAAACGTGAGCCACTGCACAGGAAATATCGCAAATCCCGCAAACAGTGTAATCATCAAAGAGGAGATGACAAAGCGAATGCATTTTAAAAGCACGCCCCGCTTCCCCTTTTGTTTGGGAAAAATCGACAACAGCCCCGCTTGTGCTTTGCCAAATGCAAGAATACCAAAGGTTGCAAGCATAGTGAGTTGATACGAAGTGCTAAAAACAGCATAAGGCTGCCACATAAGGATCAGCGTTGCCACAAGAAAGAGGGAGGTTAGCGCATCTGCACGGTTTTTCATAAAAAACGCAAGATAAACAAGCATTAGCATCAAAACAGCGCGCATGGCAGATAGCGTACAGCCTGTAAGCAAGAGATATCCAAGCATGAAAAGCATGATAAAAGCAAGGCGAACCCTTTTGCGTGCGCCAAACGCATATAGCAGTCTTTCCAAAATACCGGCTAAAATGCCGATGTGTAATCCGCTAAGCGCCAAAAGGTGCATGACTCCCGCGCGCTGAAAATTTCGCGTGGTCGTGGCGCTAAGCCCATCACGCGCACCAAGCAGCATGGCATTTAAAAGATTTCCTGCCTCTCCATCAACCGCTGAATTTATGCTTGTGCAAAGCTGTATGCGAGCATTCTCAAACCAATTCAACGCCTTGCTTGAGGTGTGATCAAGCAGCACAAGATCCTTAGCAGATTCCTTCAGCAAAATCACACTGCAGCCACTTGCTTTATATTGATAATGCTGATTTTTGTAATAGTTTGCATAGGTGAGCGGCATTACCTGAAAGGTTCCCGAAACCTTGTCCCCACGGTAAAAAGGAGAGGCAAAATCCATAAGCAATACGGCTTTCCCGGTGCATGCTTCCCCCTCCAGCGTTTCTAGTCGAACGATCAATTCAGCAGAATATCCGTTTGTGTGGGAAACCTCCTCCACTGTAAATACAGCCGTAACCTGTGTTCCAACACAGGCGGTGAGCGCCTCGGTTTGCTTTTTGTATAATGTGCTTCTAAAAATACCAAGCAAAATGCCAAGTGCCAAAAGTAAAATATATATTTTGGTATAGGAATACCCTCGCAGAACAAGCAGAGCAAGAAAAACAAGAAAAACAATTGTAGCTGCCAATATAAGCACAGTATTGATGGTAGTATAAACAAATAAACCCAGCACAACCGCCACGATACAAAGACAGCACGCGGCAGCCAAAGGCCGTTTTACAAATATTGCCACATCTTGCTCCACCTTTCAATATAATATATTATTATACTTTTTTCGACACAAAAAGTCAACCGGCATACAATTTCAAGAAAGTGCTTGACAAATTTAATTTTACTATATATAATATAGATAATAACTTTTGGAGGACTATTTATGTTTGATAAAGTAAAGCAAATTTTGATTGACGAATTGCAGCTTGATGAAAGCGAGATCACGCTTGACGCGGAGCTCTCGAAGGATCTTGGCATCAACTCGATTGAACTTGCCGATCTTATCATGATGTGTGAGGAGCAATTTGGCATTGAGATCTCAGAGGATGATGCCAATGAGTTTGTTACCGTCAATGACATTGTGAACTATCTTGAAAAACTTTAATTTTGAACACTAAAAGGCGCACGAGCACTGCTTGTGCGCCTTTTGGTTATATTTTTAAAGATCCTCACCTATATTTCAATGAGGTGAGAATTATGTTTAAGAAATGGTCGTTTCCGGCGTTTTTTAGTTTATTTTTAGCGATATCCCTTCTTTTCTCCGCGC
Organism: Clostridia bacterium; assembly: GCA_017502975.1. GTDB lineage: Bacteria > Bacillota > Clostridia > Oscillospirales > CAG-272 > Firm-07. The sequence goes on from JAFVTV010000001.1 coordinate 5,242, forward strand.
TATCCTTCACTTTCTTAAAGGATAGTAAGGATCTACAAACAAATGCTGTCGCGCGCGAGGAACGCGTAATCGTGATCGATGCCGGGCACGGTGGCATTGACGGCGGGGCAACGGGTGCGAACGGTGTGACGGAAAAGGATCTTAATTTAGCAGTTGCAAGCAAACTTGCCGCACTTTTTCGCATGGCAGGCTATACAGTAGTAGAAACACGCACAACTGATGTTTCGCTTGCCGATGCAGATGCCAAAAAGGGGCATGTAAAGCAATCGGATCTCACCAACCGCCTAAAGATTTCAAACCAATATCCCCAAAGCATTTTGATCAGTATCCACATGAACACCTATCCCGGTGTCGCATGCAGTGGACTTCAGGTCTGGTATTCACAAAACAACGATCTTTCCGCTGAGCTCGCCAATGCTGTACAAGGCGGTGTGAAATCGGTATTGCAACCGCAAAACAATCGAAAGACCAAGGTAGCAATCACCTCCATTTATCTTTTGCGCCATGCGGAAAATCCCGCCATCCTTATCGAGTGCGGCTTTATTTCTAATCTTGAGGAATGTGAAAGGCTTGCCACCCCCTCCTATCAAAAGGAGCTTGCACTTGCAATTTTTACTTCTCTGCACAAAAAAATCTAAAACGGCACTTGCGAGAATACCAAAAGAATGTTATACTACTAACAGTAATATCATCGGAGGTTCAAATGAAGGGTCTTAAAACGATTTACGTTTGTTCTGAATGTGGATATAGATCGCCCAAATGGATGGGAAAATGCACGGCTTGCGGCGCTTGGAACAGCTTTGTTGAGGATGTGCTCGAGGAGGAGAAAAAGACCTCTGCGGGGGCTGCACGCCACGCTTTGACAGCACGCTCGGGTGAGCAACGTGCCACACCTTATCAAGAGCTTGAAATGCCCTCATATATTCGTACAGCAACCGGTCTTGCCGAACTTGACCGCGTGCTTGGCGGGGGCTTGGTGCTTGGGTCTGTGGTGCTGCTTTCGGGCGAGCCCGGTATTGGAAAATCCACACTTTTAATGCAGATCTCCGACATTCTCGGTGCGCACCGTCGCGTGCTTTATATTTCGGGCGAGGAGTCGAGCGGTCAATTAAAGCTGCGCGCCCAGCGCCTTGGCGTGCGCGGAGATAATTTATCCATCCTCACGGAAACCAACATTGAAAAAATCCTTGCCGAGGTCGATCGCGTAAAGCCCGATGTGGCAATTGTAGATTCCATTCAAACAATATATAGCGATAGCATCGCCTCCACCGCGGGTGCTGTTACCCAAGTGCGTGAAACGGCACTTGCTCTTATCAACAAAGCGAAAGCCGACAACATTTCGGTCATATTGGTTGGTCATGTCAATAAGGAAGGCAGCATTGCCGGCCCTAAGATCCTTGAGCATATGGTGGATGCAGTGCTCTATTTTGAAGGCGAGCGTCAACAGACCTACCGCATCATTCGTGCCATTAAAAACCGCTACGGCTCTACCAATGAGATCGGTGTGTTTGAAATGACAGATGAGGGACTTTGTGAGGTACAAAACCCCTCAGAAATGCTACTTGCGGGCAGACCGCAAAACACCTCGGGTAACTGTGCAGTTTGTACTATGGAGGGCACACGACCGCTGATTGCAGAAATTCAGGCACTTGTCAGTGCCACTGCCTTTCCCGCCCCTCGCCGCACCTCAAACGGCATTGACTACAACCGCCTTTGCCTGATACTTGCCGTGCTTGAAAAGCGCCTTGGACTTCGCTTTTCCGCAAATGATGTTTATATCAATGTCATTGGTGGCATGCGCCTTGATGAGCCCGCCTCAGATCTTGCGGTTGCCATGGCTCTCATTTCCTCCCTTACGGATCGCGCGGTGCCTGATGATCTCATTGCAATCGGCGAGCTTGGGCTTTCGGGTGAGTGCCGTGCGGTTTCGGGGCTGGAGTACCGTGTAAAGGAAGCGGCACGCCTTGGTTTTCGGCGCGCTGTTGTTCCCTGTCGCAATCTTGAAAAAAGACAACTCAAGGCTGGGATCGAGCTGATACCGATCAAAAGCATTTTCGAGATCTTAAAGCTGCTTAGTCCCATCGATAAAAAGGAAATGCAATAAGTAACGCAAGGCACGGCATCCCTAATCAGTTGTCGTGTCTTGCTGTTTTTAAAGTTTACAATTACTTCAAATAAATTGTTAAAATATACCACCCTCAACCTTTGAATTATGGTATAATAAAGAAGAATTTAAAACAAAAGCGAGGATTTTTATGCTTGACTTTATCACTGCTAAAGGGGGACGGCTTACGCTTGCCGAAACCTATGAAAATGCAAAAAATCAAAATGTAGTACTTCGTTATACCGATGTGAACGAAGCACAGTTTGAAACATACCGCAACGATCTTCTGCATGATTTTACGGTCTATGATGAAAAATCAATCGTTGGCAATCGCTTTGCAACACTTGTCAACGACACGCATGAGCTACATATTTGCTTTTATCCCTCCATTGGCGAAATGCGCGTGATTTACGGTGCGCGCGGTTGGCTGCCAGAAAAAGTGGCGCCTGTAGCCGAGCATATCATGACCCCTGCCTTTACCCAGATCGGTCTTAGCATTGGCGGCATGCTTTACGTTATACAGCTTGCAGACGGCACCTTTATGATCATTGACAGCGGCAAGAAGAACGACGATGACCGCGAGCTGTTGCTGAATTTCCTCTTGGAGAAAAAGCCCGCACAGCACGAAAAGCCTGTCGTTTCCGCATGGCTGATCTCCCACTCGCACCACGATCACCTTCACCTTTGCCTGGATTTTTTGCTCAGTCACGGCGACAAGGTAGAGCTAAAGCTTTTTGGATACAATTTCCCTGATTTTGAAACCGACATTATCAAAAGCAATAAACCTGTTGAAACAGAGCACGCGCTGCATTGGCAAAACAGCATAAAGGAACTCCTTGACAAGCATTTCCCCACCGTAACGCGCTGGACGATGCACACCGGGCAAAAGCTCCTTTTGCCGGGCTGTGAGGCAGAGTTCCTTGGCACGTGGGAGGATCATTGGCCCGCGTTTATGAAGACAGTCAACGAAACATCGTTTATCGTTAGGTTTACCTTTGAAAACGGACATACCTTCTTGCTCCCGTGCGACGCATGGAACGGACAAACTGATCTGGCCGTTCAGATATGGGGCGATCACCTCAAGAGCGATGTGCTGCAGGTCATTCACCACGGGCTTCGTGGAGGCAATATTGCTTTTTATGAGAAGGTCTTGCCCGAGATCGTCTTTTGGCCGAGCCCCGAAACTCGCTTTGTGGCAGCACCCGGATCGATCGTGGATCCCGAAACCGGTAAAAAAACCGCTGTGGTGCGCGACAACGAGCCCAGCCTTTGGTTGCTTGAGCGCATAGACCGTCACTATCATTGCGGCAGAACCGTAACGATCGATACAAAGACCCTTGAAGAAATTTAATATCCTGTGCGGCGGTATCACCGCCGCACTTTTTACTATTATTACAAATTACTTATCAAAATTTACTATATTTCTTGATATATTTATGTTATAATAAAAACAACCTTGAAGTAAAGTGAGGAATTTTTATGCTTGAAACCATAAAATCCAAAGGACAAGGTCTTACCCTTGCGAACGCTTACGAAAATGCCAAAAATCAAAATGTTGTTTTGCGTTACACCGAGGTAACCAAAGCAGCCTTTGAAGCGTATTATAACGCACTTTTAACAGAGTTTGATGTGTACGATGAAAAATGCATGGTCAGCAACCGATTTGCAACGCTTACTACCGATACGCACGAGCTTCACGTTTGCTTTTATCCCTCAATTGGTGAGATGCGCGTGATCTACGGTGTACGCGGTTGGTTGCCACCAAAGACGACGCCCGCAACCAAAGAAAGCAAGCTTCTTACCGTAACGCAAATGGGGCTTATTGTCAATAGCGGTCTTTCTATCGTTACCACGCTCGCTGACGGCAGCTTTTTGCTGATCGACGGCGGCAAGGAAGCCAATGATGCGCATCAAGATCGCAAAAATCTCTTTCACTTTCTGTGGGAGCACAAGCCCGCCCATCACGAAAAGCCCAAAATTGCCGCATGGCTTATTTCGCACGCGCATACCGACCATATCAATCTCTGCCAGGAATTTTTAAAGGAGTACGGTGATCGTGTGGAGCTCGATCTTTTCGGCTATAACTTCCCCGATTTTGAAACTGAAGTTGTTGCTGCCGCTGAAGCCGCCAAGGATCTGCATTGGCAAATAACCACCAAGGAGCTGCTTGACGAGCGCTTCCCCAATACAACGCGCTACACGATGCATACGGGTCAAAGCCTGCTTTTGCCCGGCTGTGAGGTTGAGTTCCTGCTCACTTGGGAGGATTTTTGGCCGCAGGAAATGCCGAGTGCCAACCACTCCTCCTTCATCATACGCTTGAAATTTGACACCGGCAAGACCGTGATGCTTCCTTGTGACGCATGGAAGCCCACCACAGCTGTGGCAGTTTCCGTTTGGGGTGATTACCTCAAGAGTGACGTGCTGCAGGTCGTACACCACGGACTTTCGGGTGGTAACATTGATTTTTACGAGAAGGTCATGCCTGAAGTATTGCTCTGGCCCACCCCCGAGATCCGATTTGTATCCACCGAGCCTTACTTTACAGCTGACGGCACAAAAAAGGCGGTGGCACGCCAGTTTGAGCCAAGCCGTTGGTTAATGGAGCACTTTGACCGTCATTACCACCACGGCAAAACCGTAACGCTTGATATGCGTGATCTTACCGAAATACAATAAATGATAAACGGCGGTAGCAATGCTACCGCCGTTATATTATTTTATAATAGGTGTAACAACAGGCTTTCCCTCGCGGTCTAAGAGCGGTGTGATGCCGCCCGCATATCCCGATTGGCGAAATATGTAATTTACGCCCGTTTGAGTATCTACCCAGATCTCAATGACAGTCATGGCGCCCTGCTTGTAAATTCTCTCAAATCTTTTTTCTGCCATATCAAAACCTCACATTCTGCCGTAAAGCTCGTTTAAACGGCGATATTTAGCCACATCAATACTGTTTAATTGATCGGCTGTGATGCGGTAGCACCAATTTCCGTCGGGTCTGCCGGGGGTGTTCATGCGCGTATCAGCGCCAAACCCAAGCAGATCCTGCACGGGCAAGATCACAAGCCCTGCGTGGCTTTGCAGCATGGTGCGTAAAATCGCATCATACCCTCTATCCCAATTTTTATCGGTGTATCCGCAGTATTCCAGCATTTTCCTCCTTGTTGCCTCATCAAGCTCCCATACATATCCAAGCAAGGTGTTATTATCGTGCGTGCCCGTATAGGCAACGCAGTTTTGCTCATAGGTGTGAGGGAGATGCGGCGTTGCGGGATCTCCCAAAAAAGCAAACTGAAACACGCGCATACCGGGAAAACCGCTTTTCGCAACAAGCTTACGCACAGCATCGGTAATGTCACCAAGATCCTCAGCGATAATGAGCTTATCCCCTGCCACATCCTTCAGTGCCTTGATCAGTGGCATGCCGGGGCCCTTTACCCATTTCCCCTCCTTGGCGGTCTTGGCGGAGGCAGGCACGCTCCAAAACGCTTCAAAGGCGCGAAAATGGTCTATGCGCACACCGTCAAAAAGCTCGAGCATAAAAGAAAGCCGCTCGCGCCACCACAGAAAGCCATCCGCCTTCATTTTCTTCCAATTATAAAGCGGATTGCCCCAAAGCTGTCCATCCTTTGCAAAATAGTCAGGCGGAACTCCTGCAACAACAGTAGGATGCCCCCCTTCGTTTAATAAAAATTGATCGCGATTGCCAAACACATCCGCGCTGTCATCGGCAACGTAGATCGGTATGTCGCCAATCACCAAGATCCCCTTTGCATTGGCATAAGCCTTTACCGCTTGCCATTGACGCAAAAAATGAAATTGGGTAAAGGCAAAATAAAAGTAATCCTTAGGATCAGGCGCAAAAACCGTAAAATCCTGCCATGCGGCGCCACCGTTTGCGCGCTTTAGCGCAAGAAAACGGCAAGCGTTGTCAAGCTGCGGACGCGCCTTTACAAAATCAAGAATTTCTGTACGGTTTTGGGCGCGTGAGGCGGCAAGGCGCAGCAATGCCTCTCGCTCACGGGAAAGACGCTCGCTTTCCACCAAAAAGGGCGAATATTGCTTTGCAGCATTCAGCTCCGCATCACTCAAAAGCCCCTCACAGGCAAGCATTGGCAGATCAATAAAATACGGATTTCCCGCAAAGGATGCCTCTGATTTATAAGGAGAGCCCATTTCATCGGGAATACAGAACGGCAACACCTGCCAATAAGAAAACCCGCTGCTTTTTAAAAAATCCACAAATTCAAATGCAGGCTTTCCAAAGGATCCGATCGAGTATTCGCCGTGAAGAGAGGAAATGTGCATCAAAACACCGCTTTTTCTCTTAATGACTGTCATACCAATTTTCTCCCTGTGCTACGCCAACCTTCAAAGCTACGGAAAGGGAGGCAGCCTTTTCCATTTCTTCAATCAAGATTTCTCTTGCCTCATCTGCCACATCCTTGTGGGCTTCGATGATAAGCTCGTCATGCACCTGCAACACAAGACGTGCATCAAGCTTGTGCTCTGCCAAGCGCTCGGCTACATGGATCATGGCGATTTTTATAATGTCGGCAGCCGTACCCTGTATCGGGCTGTTCATTGCCACACGCTCGCCAAAATGCTGCATGTTTTTGTTTTGCATCTTTAACTCAGGAATATAACGGCGACGGCCAAACAGCGTTGTCACGTATCCGTTGTCCTTTGCTTCTGCAACAACATTTTTAAGATAAGCATCGATGCCGGGATATGCCGCAAAATAATTGGCAATATACTCTCTTGCCTGTGCCATTGAAATATGCAGATCCTCAGAAAGGCTGTGCGCACCCATGCCGTAAAGAATACCAAAATTTACTGCTTTAGCACGCTTGCGAAGGTCGGAAGTGACCGCGGAAAGCGGTACACCAAACACGTTTGCGGCAGTGGCGGCGTGGATATCCTCGCCGCTTTCAAACGCCTCGATCATAGCCGTATCATTCGCCATGGCTGCAAGCAAGCGGAGCTCGATTTGCGAGTAGTCTGCATCAATTAACAAATAATTGCTGTTTTTTGTGATAAAATAACGCCTTAATTCTCTGCCAAGCTCGGTGCGTATCGGAATGTTTTGTAGGTTAGGCTCTGCCGATGAAAGACGCCCTGTAGCGGTTCCCGTCTGCTTGAAGGTGGTATGGATACGCCCGTCATCCTCTATCTCGCGCAGCAGTCCCTCAGCATAGGTGCTATTTAACTTAGTGACCTGTCTGTAATCAAGTATATCTTCAACGATGGGATGAATGTAACGCAGCTTTTCAAGAACCTCCGCGTTCGTAGAAAAGCCTGTTTTTGTCTTTTTACCGTGCGGGAGTCCCAGCCTTTCAAACAAAATCTCACCAAGCTGCTTGGGAGAATTGATGTTGAATTCCCCACCCGCCGCAAAATAAATGCGTGCGGAAAGCTGCTCAGCCACCTCTTGCAGCTGACTGCCGTATGCCATAAGTCCCGCTTTATCTACCTGAAAACCCACAAGCTCCATGTCGGTTAGCACGCGGCAAAGCGGCATTTCAATATCATAAAGCAGATCTTCAAGCGAAAGCTCCTGAATGCGCTTTTCAAGCTCCTCTTTTAACGCATAGATCGTTTTTACATGCGAAGGCGTTGCCTGTGCCTGCTCACCAAGATACGTGAGCGCCAAGCGTGGCAGATCAAACCCGCTTTCTGCAGGATTTAGCACATAGGCGGCAAGCATGATATCAAATTGACAGCCGCGCCACGTAATATCGCGCTTTTGCAGTTCCTTATATACAGTCTTGGCATCATGGCAAATCACGCGCCCCTCGCTTTTTTCAAGAAACGCCGCAATTTCCGCACTGTCGCTGAGCATACCAATGCGATCTCCATCCGAAACAACTGCCTGACCGTCGACCATATCAAAAGCGATCTCGTTTTCAAATTGAAGTGCCTCGGCAACAGTCAGGATATCGGTTGGCATTGCTTTCTCTGCTTCCACCTTTTGAGCAGGCTCGCTTAATCCAAAGCGTTTGATAAACGCATTAAATTCAAATTTGGTAAACAGCCTAAGCAACGCAGCATGATCAAAACCGCTATAATGATAATCAGAAAGCGCGGTGCTGATCGGCACCTCCCTGAAAATAGTTGCCAGCTTTTGTGAGAGATAGGCGCTTTCCTTTCCCTCCTCAAGTTTGCGGCGCACGGAGGGAGTAAGGGTTGCGGTTGGCAGATCCTGATATACACCGTCAAGTGAGCCATGATCGGCAATCAGCTTGAGGGCCGTTTTTTCACCGATCCCCGGCACACCGGGAATATGGTCGGAGCTATCACCCATCAATGCCTTTACATCCACAAATTGCGTGGAGTCAACACCGTACTTCTCAAAAAAACGCGTCTTATCAAAATCGACGGTTTCGGTATTGGTAACCAGCAGCACGTGCACGCGGTCAGAGATAAGTTGTAATGCATCGCGGTCACCCGTAAGGATATAGGCTTCTGCATCCTCTCTTTCGGCAAGGGCGGCAAGCGTGCCAAGAATATCGTCTGCTTCAAAGCCTTCCTTTTCAAGGCAGGTAAAGCCAAGGGCAGCCGCCAATTCCTTTGCGGCAGGTATTTGCGCTACCAGATCCTCGGGGGTTGGTCTTCGCCCCGCCTTATACTCATCATACATCAAATGGCGAAAGGTGGGGGCTTTGAGATCAAAGGCAATAGCACAAAAATCCGGCTTTACTGCCTCTAAATTTTTTTCCAAAATTCCTACCATGCCAAAAAGCGCATTGGTTGGAAAGCCCTCCTTATTAGAAAGCGGGCGCACGCCGTAAAAGGCACGGTTTACAATACTGTTTCCGTCAACAGCCAGAAGCTTTTTCATACTGACCTCCGTTGTTTTATTAACATTATTATACTACTTAAAATAATTTATGTCAATGAAAGGGAGTGCTACTGTCGAAATTTTCCTCAAAAGTATTGTCTTTTTACACATTCTATGATAAAATGATACGGTAATGAGAAAAGCGAGGTTTCTTTATGCAAAAAAAGGACTACTTGAAAAAAATTTGGCTTTCTGCCTGTGTGTGCTATACCGCCACCACATTTTTACTGATCTTTCTATTTTGGCTCATCAGTGATGATATCACACGTGCTATGCACCCCGTGGCTTTGATGCTCATTCTCCCCTTTTCTGTTTGCTTTGCTGTAGCAAACACACTTTTTAAATATGCCGGCTTTGCGGAATGGATAAAGGTTTTACTCCACTACGCAATTACAATGGCTAGCATTTGGTGCTTTTTGTTTTTACCAAACAAGGCAGATGGGCAAACAGCAGGTGGCGCATTTATCCTTTACATGGTTCTTACAGTCATTTATGCTATCATTATGGGCGTTGTGCTGTACATGCGCGGTAAGATCAAGCGTATCACGCGCGAAGAAACAAAGTATACAAGTGTATATAAGAAAAAATAAAATCACATAATACGGTTGAAGTTCAAACGGAGGTATTCTCATGCGCTTCAACCGTGTTTTTTTGTGCCTGCTTTGCTGTATGCTTATATGTAACGGCTGCGATAAGGCATTTGCTGCAAATACAGAAGCCGCGCAAGAGGTAAACGAAGGCGAAAAAGAGGCTTGCTTTCTTGATACGCTGACTTTCTTGGGAGATTCCACAACCGCACACATGCTTTTGCGCGCACCGCTTAAAGGTGGAAAGGACTCCAAGCAGATCTGGGCAACCAAAAGCCGCTATTTGAATTTAAGCTCACGTATTACCTATGAAAAGATCATATGCCCCGAAAACGGGCAGGAGCTCACCGTTGCCGAGGTGGCAGGCATCACACGCCCCCAACGGCTTGTCATCACACTTGGCATCGACTACGGCGTATATTATTACCGCAACGACCTTGATACCTTTGGTTATTACTATGAAAAGCTGTTAGATGCCATTCTGGCGGCCTCTCCTAACACCAACTTAATCTTACAATCCATCTTCCCTGTGGGAAAGAACAGTACAGTTATCACAAATGACATGGTGGATCATGCCAACGGCGTGATTGCTGAAATTGCCGCACGACGATCGCTTGTATATATCGATGCCGCGGCGGTGTTAAGGGATGCCGAAGGATACCTGAAAGCCGACTATTGCTACAGCGATGACGGCATACACCTCACAGCCTCGGCGTATGAGGCAATATTTGAAAACATTAAAAATTATGAAACAGAGGTTAAGGCAAAGGAATGAAAAGGATTTTCCTAACACTCATCGCTCTTTCCCTGCTATTTTGTGCATGCGGGCGCAATACCAATACACCTGATATCACCACGGTATCAAACAAGATATTAAATGCTCTTGAAAGCAAGGATGACCTTACACTCGCCGATGATGATTTTCTCGAAAACAATCTTTCATCCGATGATTTCATCGACGACTGTAAAATTTATATCGGTGATAATAAAGAGATCGGCATTTTAAAGCTTGAGGAGAACGCAAGCAAAGCAACCGCCGAGCGCTCCCTTATGGAGTATCTCACAAATGAGGCAAGCTCTATTTCCTCCCTCATAACGTTGTATCCAAGTGATGCGCTAAATGAAAAACTTGGGAGATACCAAAACGCAACCGTTGTGCAAAAGGGACGCTATCTTTGCTATTTCGTATTGCCCGAAGCAGAAACTGCAAAAGCCAAAAGCGCTTTTCTCGAAGCGCTTTCATAAAAACAAGCCTTGGTGCCACGCGCCAAGGCTTGTTTTTTTAAACAATTTTATTCCTTCATTTTACCAAGCAAATGGTTGATAAACTGCTGGGCGGTTCTGCCCGAAACGCCGCCGTGGCGAAGCTCCCAACGGTTAGCTTGCAAACGGAGCTCGTCAACCGGCATGTCAATACCGTGACGTGCGGCAAGCTCCTCAACAATGGCATAATACTCAGCGGGGGTAGGCTTGGAATAATTGATCGCAACGCCAAAGCGTGTGGCAAGAGAAAGCTTTTCCTCCATGGTATCGGAATGGTGGACGTCCTGCTCCGTAAGCTTGACATCACTGCGATCGCCCCATGTTTCACGAATGAGATGACGGCGGTTTGAGGTTGCATAGATCAGCACGTTATCGGGCTTGGTTTCCACACCGCCCTCGATCACCGCCTTGAGAAACTTATACTCAATTTCAAATTCCTCAAAGGAAAGATCATCCATGTAAATAATAAACTTATAGTTGCGGTTTTTGATCTGCGCGATCACCTGCGAAAGATCCTTAAACTGATGCTTATAGATCTCGATCATGCGAAGCCCGCGCGGATAAAACTCGTTAACAATCGCCTTAATGCTGGTCGATTTACCTGTGCCGCTATCACCGTACAAAAGCACGTTGTTGGCACGCTTGCCCGAAACAAATGCCTCGGTATTTTCCACCAGCTGCGCCTTTTGCTGCTCATATCCCACAAGATCGGAAAGCATGACCTTTTCCATGTTATTAATAGGCTGAAACACCACGCGGTTTTCGCTGCCGTTTGCCAAGCGAAATGCCTTATTAAGACCCCATTGCCCCACACCGTAAGCGCGGTAAAAATCGGTAATGCCCGCAAAAAACGCCTCTGTGGTAGTGGCGGCGGCAAGAACGTCCGAGAGCGCTTGCACCTTTTCACTCACGCTCTTGTTATACATGAGCTCGGGCTTTTCAATTGCACGATAGCTTGTGATGCAGGAAAAGCAATCAATGCCAAGCCGCTGTTCAAGCGGGTAAAAGTCATAATGAAAAAGCTCTATAAAGGCTGCGCAATCGCTTTTTGCAAAATGATTGACACTCCCCTCTCGCACGCCCATTTTTTCACAGGTCAGTGTAAAAGGATTTTCATCGGTCATGAGTAAAAACGTCAGATAATTCTGCCAGAGATTTTTATCAAATCCAAAATCGGTGGCAAGCACCAAAAGGCGCTTGACCTGCCGATACACACGCGCGACAAGTGCCTCCTTATCATAGCTTTGTCCCTTTGCCTCACGGCAAATGGCAGCAAGCTCCATAAGGATACTGTCGCTTGGCAGATCACCGAAAATAAGCAGCTTTGAAACGATCTTATCCATATCAGTATCTCTTTTTGGTATCGCAGTAAATGCAGCGACAGATGCGGTTTTCGGGGCTGACAACGCGGAATACCTGTCTTAACTCCTGCTCGGTGGTGGTAATACAACGGGGATTATCACACTTAAAGTCGTAAAGATAGGTGCCTTCCTGCTCTTTATCCTCAGCCTTGCCGCCCTTTGCATCATTCAAAAGCTTCAAGATCAAAGCCATGCGCATATACTTGCCGTTTTGCACCTGCTTGAAATAGCACGCGCGAGGATCTGCATCAACAGCTACGCTGATTTCATTTACGCGAGGCAGCGGATGCAAAATGATCATATCCTTTTTGGCGGTAACAAGCTTTTCGGGATTCAGAATATACGCATCACGCAGGCGCAGATACTCATCGATATCGGTAAAGCGCTCCTGCTGTACACGCGTCATATAAAGAATGTCAAGCGTGGGCATTACTGCCTCAAGGTCAGTCGTTTCGGTATAGGTAAAGCCGCGCCCTTGGGGGATCTCATTTTTAACGTAACCGGGGAGCTTTAACTCATCGGGCGAGATCATCACAAAATTGATATTTTCATAGCGGCAAAGCGCTGTGATCAAGGAGTGCACAGTGCGGCCGAATTTAAGGTCGCCGCAAAAGCCCACGGTAAGACCTGAAAATTGACCCTTTTCACGCTTGATCGTGAGAAGATCGGCAAGCGTTTGGGTAGGATGATGATGACCGCCGTCGCCCGCGTTGATTACAGGGATGCTGGCATTCTTTGCGGCAACAAAGGGTGCACCCTCCTTGGGGTGGCGCATTGCAATAATATCCGCATAGCAGCTGATAACCTTTGCGGTATCCGCTACGCTTTCACCCTTGCTGGCAGAGGTGCTGCTGGCAGAGGAAAAGCCAATTACATTACCGCCAAGCTCATACATCGCCGCCTCAAAGGAAAGGCGGGTACGGGTTGAGGGCTCAAAAAAGAGGGTGGCAAGCTTTTTGCCGCGACAGATCTCGGCGTATTTCCCAGGATGATCGATGATATCAAGTGCGGTATCAAGCAATCCGTCAATTTCCTTGACCGAAAGGTCAAGAATATCCACTACACTTTTCATTTCAACTCTCCCCCGATTTACGCCTTTGCGCCATTGACGGCAAGATAGTTTTTGATGCGCGTAACGTTTTCCTCGTTCGCGGGATCCTCTTCCAGATATTCAATGATGTCATAAACATCAACAATGGAGTATACAGGGAAGCCAAACTGCTCCTCGATCTCCTGCATTGCACCCTTTTCGCCCTGCCCTTTTTCCTTGCGGTCTACCATGATAAAGGTAGCGGCAACCTTTGTGCCCTCAAGGTGGGAAAGGATCTCCATCGACTCACGAATCGCAGTGCCTGCGGTGATCACATCCTCAATGATAACGATCTCCTCGCCTGCCGTGGGCACGTAACCAACGAACACGCCGCCCTCACCGTGATCCTTTACCTCCTTACGGTTAAAGAAAAACGGAACATTGAGGCCGTTTTTGGAAAGTGCCACTGCGGCAGAAACAGAGAGCGAAATGCCCTTGTAGGCAGGGCCGTAAAGCACTGCCTTTTTTTCGCCCAGCTTTTCAAAATAAGCGCGGGCATAAAATTCACCAAGTGTGGCAATGTCACTACCCGTCTTGATCATGCCGGCATTGATGAAATAAGGGATCTTTCTGCCGCTCTTAGCGGTAAAATCACCAAATTTTAAAACGCCCGCACGCTGCAAAAACTCAATAAATTCTCTCTTATAAGCTTCCATGGTTCCTCTCCTTAATCTACAAATTCAGCAAGGCAACGCTCGTAAGCGGCAACGGGGTCGGCAGCAGCTGTGATCGGTCTGCCAACTACAATGTAGTCCGAGCCGATCTTTTTTGCTTCAGCGGGGGTCATAACGCGCTTTTGATCGCCGATGTCACCGTCAGCAAAGCGCACGCCGGGTGTAACGGTAACAAAGCCCTTACCACAAACCTCGTGCACCTTACCTGCCTCAAGAGGCGAGCAAACAACACCGTCAAGCCCTGCCAGCTTTGCATTGCGCGCATAGTGCATGACGACCTTGTCGATCGGCTCTTTGATCAAAAGATCGTTTTCCATGCTCTCCTGATCGGTAGAGGTGAGCTGCGTCACAGCAATGAGGATCGGGCGCGTGCCGTCGGGACGTGTAAGACCTTCAAGAGCACCCTGCATCATGCGGATCGTGCCGCCCGCATGCAGATTGGTCATATCAACATCAAGGCGAGAAAGAACCGCCATGGATTTTTTTACTGTATTGGGGATATCGTGAAGCTTAAGATCAAGGAAGATCTTATGCCCTCTTTTTTTGATCTCGCGCACGATAGAGGGCCCCTCTGCATAAAAGAGCTCCATGCCGATCTTTACAAAAGGCTTTTTGCCCATAAATTGATCAAGAAACGCAAATGTTTTTTCCGCGCTGTCAAAATCACACGCAATAATGACGTCTTTTCCCATTATTTTACACCTCCGATAATCTCATTAAGAGAGTTGATCTTATATTTTTCCATTACTACAGGCAGATCTGTTACAATTTTTTGAGAGGCAAAGGGATCTACAAGGTTTGCAGCACCCACCTCAACGGCAGTAGCGCCTGCAAGCATCATTTCGATGACGTCCTCAGCAGTGCTGACACCGCCCATGCCCACCACGGGGATCTTTACGGCGTGCGCCACCTGATACACCATTCTCAGTGCCACAGGAAAAATGGCAGCACCCGAAAAACCGCCCATCGTATTGGCGATCACAGGCTTTTTGGTTCTAAGATCAATGCGCATACCAAGCATAGTGTTAATAAGGCTGATGCCGTCAGCACCCGCCTGCTCGCAAGCTTTGGCGATTGAAACGATATCGGTCACATTAGGCGAAAGCTTGATAATAACAGGCTTTGTGGTAACCTTTTTGACAGCCGCAGTAACCTCAGCCGCCGCTTCCGGGCTTGTGCCAAAGCTCATGCCGCCACCGTGAACATTCGGGCAGCTCACATTCACCTCAAGCCAACCTACCTGCTTTTCCTTATCAAGACGCGCGCAGGTATAGGCATAGTCCTCTACCGAAAAGCCGCTGACATTTGCCATTACAGGCTTGTGAAAGCACTGTGCAAGTCGAGGAAGCTCCTCAGCAATCACCTTATCAACGCCGGGATTTTGAAGCCCCACGGCATTGATCATGCCCGCAGTACACTCCGCAATACGGGGCGTGGGGTTGCCAAAACGCGCATCCTTGGTCGTTCCCTTAAAGGAAAACGTACCAAGGCAGTTGATGTCGTAAAGCTCGGCAAATTCATAGCCGTAACCAAACGTGCCGGAGGCGGGTATTACAGGGTTATCAAGCTCGATACCGCAAAGCGTTACCTTGGTATTTACTTCTCCCATATAATATCCTCCTTTGTGAGCACGGGTCCTTCCTTACAAATGCGCTTGTTGCCTGTTACAGTCTTGCAGGAGCAGCCCATGCAGGCGCCAAAGCCGCAGCCCATGCGCTCCTCAAAGCTGAACTGTCCACTTGTACCCGAGGCACGGTAAACAGCCTTCAGCATAGGTTCGGGACCGCATGTGTAAAAATAGGTATAGTCAATATCCTTCAGGGCATCGGTTACAAACCCCTTTGTGCCATAGCTACCATCCACGGTGGTAACCGTTACATCAGCGCCGAGCGCGCGGAACTCCTCCTCGTAAAAGACCTCATCCTTGGTGTTAAAGCCAAGAATGACAGACACCTGCTTGCCCATTGTGCGCAGCATTTTAACAGGCATATACATCGGGGGCACGCCAACGCCGCCGCCAATAAACACAGGATGATCCCCTGCAAGAGAAAGATCGTAGCCGTTACCAAGACCCGTTAGAATGTCGAGCTTGCCGCCCTGCATCTGGCTCATCTGCTCAGTGCCGTGCCCAACCACCTTATATAAGAGAGTGAGCTTGCCCTCTTCTGCGTCGCACACCGAAATGGGACGACGCAGAAAAAGGCCGTCAAGCTTAATGTTAACAAACTGACCGGGAGCAGTGATTGCCGAGGTATCTCCTGCCAGCACCATTTTATAGACACTGGCAGTCAGGGGCTTGTTTTCAATAATTTCAAAAAACGATTGCTTCATATCCACCTCTTACGCGTCGATGGTAGAAATGGTCAGCGTGGTTTCCTCGAGAACATCAAGGAGAACGCGAACAGTATCCAGCGACGTGAAGATCGAAACGTTATTCTCGGTCGCGCAGCGGCGGATCTCAACACCGTCAGACTGCTCGTGCTGAGATTCGGGAGAGCTGGTATTGATGACGTAAGCGATGTGACCCTGGCGAAGCGCCTCAGCAATCTCCTCGGAGCCGTCAGAAAGCTTCTTGATCACATGCGTGCGAATGCCGTTGTCCTTGAGGAACTTAGCCGTGCCTGCCGTAGCCTCAATGTTAAAGCCGAGGTTGTAGAAGCGGCGGATGAGGGGCAGTGCCTCCTCCTTATCGCGGTCGGCAATGGTTACAAACACAGTGCCGTAATTTTGCAGACGCATACCGGATGCCTGCAGCGCCTTGTATAGCGCACGGTTGAGCTTGTTATCGTAGCCGATCGCCTCACCCGTTGACTTCATCTCGGGGGAAAGGTAAGCATCAAGGCCGCGAAGCTTGTTGAACGAGAACACAGGTACCTTGACATACCAGCGATCCTTTTCGGCAGGGTAAATGTCGAAAATTCCCTGCTCCTTGAGGCTCTGACCGAGAATGCAGTTGGTGGCAATGTCGGCAAGGCTGTAGCCCGTAGCCTTAGAAAGGAACGGTACGGTACGGGAGGAGCGCGGATTTACCTCAATGATAAACACTTCATCATTTTGGTCAACAATAAACTGAATGTTGTAAAGGCCTACAATGCCAATGCCAAGACCCAGCTTTTTGGCATACTGAAGAATGGTGCCCTTGACCTTATTGGAGATACTGAAGGTCGGATATACGCTGATCGAGTCGCCCGAGTGAATACCCGTACGCTCTACAAGCTCCATAATACCGGGCACGAATACATCGCGACCGTCGCAAATCGCATCGACCTCAACCTCCTTACCGCTGATGTACTTATCAACAAGCACGGGCTTGTCCTCGTCAATCTCAACGGCGGTCTTCAGGTAATGGCGCAGCTGATCCTCATTGGCTACGATCTGCATGGCGCGGCCACCAAGCACGAAGGAGGGGCGAACAAGCACGGGATAACCAATCTTTGCCGCGGCGGCAACGCCATCCTCGATCTTAGTAACAGCGCGTCCCTCGGGCTGAGGAATGCCAAGGCTCTTGAGGAGCTTTTCAAACGCATCACGGTTCTCGGCGCGGTCGATCGCAGCGCAGTCGGTGCCAATGATCTTTACACCGAGATCGTACAGGGGCTGAGCGAGGTTGATCGCGGTCTGACCGCCAAGCGAGGCAATCACGCCCTCTGGCTTTTCAAACTCGATGATGTTCATCACATCTTCGGGCGTCAAAGGCTCGAAGTAAAGCTTGTCTGCCGTGGTATAGTCGGTAGAAACGGTTTCGGGGTTATTGTTGATGATGATCGCCTCATAGCCCGAATTCTTGATGGTCGTTACGGCGTGAACAGTAGAATAGTCAAACTCTACGCCCTGCCCGATACGGATGGGGCCTGCACCAAGCACCACGATCTTTTTCTTGTCAGTCAAAACCGATGCATTCTCGCCTGTGTAGGTCGAGTAGAAGTACGGGATATAAGCACCTGTGTGGCAGGTGTCAACCATGCGGAACACAGGGAAAAGATTGTGCTGCTTGCGGAACTTAAAGACATCAAGCTCAGTGCACTTCCACATTCTGGCTACATACTTGTCGCTAAAGCCCATTTTCTTGGCGGCGGTCAGCGTTTCAAGCTCAAAGGCATGTGCCTTCAGCGTTTCCTCCATATCCACGATGCGCTTGATCGCCTCAAGGAAGAAGGGTGTGATCTTTGTGATATTGTGCACCTCTTCTACCGTTACACCGCGTGCAAGAAGCTCGGCAATGGCGAAAATGTTGTCGTCACGGAACTCATGGATATAAGCAAGGATCTCATCGTTGCTCATATCGTCAAACTTATGATGATAGATGTGGTTTACACCCACCTCAAGCGAGCGCATACCCTTCAGCAAGCACTCCTCAAGGTTAGAGCCGATGCCCATGACCTCGCCCGTAGCCTTCATCTGCGTGCCAAGAGTATTGGAAGCCGTGGTGAATTTATCAAACGGGAAACGGGGGAGTTTGGCGATAACATAATCAAGCTTGGGCTCAAATGCCGCGTTGGTGTTGGCGATCTTGATCTCCTCAAGCGACATACCAACGGCGATCTTAGCGGTTACGCGAGCGATCGGGTAGCCCGATGCCTTGGAGGCAAGTGCCGAGGAGCGCGATACGCGAGGATTGACCTCGATCAGATAATATTCGCTGGTGGTAGGATTGAGCGCAAACTGTACGTTACAGCCGCCCTCGATCTTGAGCTCGCGGATGATCTTAATGGCGCTGTCATTGAGCATCTTCTGATCGTGCTCGGAAAGCGTCATAATGGGAGCTACGACCAGCGAGTCACCCGTGTGAACGCCGACGGGATCGATGTTCTCCATGCCGCAGATGGTGATGGCATGGTCGTTGCTGTCGCGCATAACCTCAAACTCGATCTCCTTATAGCCCTTCACGCTCTTCTCAATAAGAACCTGGTGCACGGGAGAAAGCTTAAAGGCATTGATACCGATCGCAACAAGCTCCTGCTCGTTATTGGCAAAGCCACCGCCCGTGCCACCCAGCGTAAACGCAGGACGAAGCACTACAGGATAGCCGATGCGCTGTGCTGCGGCCTTGGCTTCTTCAAGATCATAGGTGATTTCCGAAGGGATCGTGGGCTCACCGATCGATTGGCAAAGCTCCTTGAAGAGCTCTCTGTCCTCGGCACGCTCGATCGATTCGCTGCTTGTGCCAAGCAGCTCTACACGGCATTCCTTTAAAATACCCTTCTTCTCAAGCTGCATGGCAAGATTGAGGCCGGTTTGTCCGCCGATGCCGGGCAGAATGGCATCAGGGCGCTCAAAACGGAGGATCTTAGCGATATACTCAAGCGTCAGCGGCTCCATATAGACCTTATCGGCAATGGTGGTATCGGTCATAATAGTCGCAGGGTTGGAGTTAACGAGCACGACCTCGTAGCCCTCCTCCTTAAGTGCCAAGCATGCCTGTGTGCCTGCGTAGTCAAACTCTGCTGCCTGACCGATGATAATGGGTCCTGAACCAATGATCAGAATTTTTTTGATGTCTGTTCTCTTTGCCATAACTGCAATCCTCCGTGTTTTTTATGAATGATTATTTTTTACTTATTTTGATAAACGATCTGACCGTTGTGCACGGTGAGAAGGTTTTTGCCATAGACCTCTACGCCCTCAAAAGGCGTTGCCTTACCCATGGAAAGGAAGTCCTTGGGGTCTACGGTATATTTTGCATTAAGATCCCACACCGAAAAGTCGTTGCCAACAGGCAGACCAAAGCGGCGGCGCGGGTTATCGCACATCAAGCGGATCAGCTGCTCCATAGTGAGAAGCCCCATTTTAACAAAGCCCGTGTACATGAGGGGGAACGAGGTTTCAATGCCCACCACGCCAAACGAGCTGCCCGCAAGTCCCTTTGCTTTTTCCTCGGCGGCGTGCGGCGCGTGATCGGTAGCGATCATATCAATGGTGCCGTCGAGAAGTCCCTCAACAAGCGCCTCTCGATCGGCCTTGCTGCGCAGGGGCGGATTCATTTTAAATCTACCGTGCTCCTGCAATGCGCTGTCATCAAGCAACAGATAATGGGGGCCGGTTTCGCAGGTGATATTCACGCCCTGCTTTTTTGCCTCACGAATGAGCGCAACGCTCTGTTTGGTAGAGATATGACATACGTGATATGCGCACCCGGTTTCCTTGGCAAGCGCGATGTCGCGCGCGACCTGTAAAAACTCACTTTCCGAGGTGATGCCGCGGTGCCCGTTTGCTCTTGCGTACTCACCGTCGTGAATATAGCCGATACCCTCGTATTTGATCTCGCAATGGGCCACGATGATCCTGTCAAGTGCTTTTGCCTTTTCCATAGCCGCGCGCATCATGCTGTCAGAGCGTACATCCACGCCGTCATCAGAGTACCCGACCACAAAGGGCGCCATACCCTCCATATCCGAAAGTGCTTGTCCCTTCTCCCCTACTGTAATGGAGCCGCAGGGTACGACACGAATTACGGCATCGCGCTCGATAATATCAAGCTGCTCCTTCAGGTGCTCGACCGAATCGGGCACGGGTGAGAGGTTGGGCATGGTGCAAACAGCGGTAAAGCCACCCCTTGCCGCGGCAAGCGAACCGCTTTTTACGGTTTCTTTATAAGAAAAACCCGGTTCTCTGAAATGCACATGCACATCACAAAAACCGGGAAAAGCAACATATTGGGAATGATCAACAAAAGCAACAACAGCGTCACCGGAACAAGTGACGACGGGAGTAATATCGGCGGCCTTTAAAAAATCAAGATTGAGATTTTTCAGTTTAGACACGGCAATACTCCTTTCTTTTTGAGCACGCGCACGCCGCATAAGCGCCGTGCGCGTATATGTAAAATAATTATCTTTGATATTATAGCAAACACGACCCTGCTTGTCAAGACCAAATTTTCAAAAAATCTGTATATTTTGCGTTATTTCGAGGTTTTGCTTGTATGGCGCTGCGCCTTGATCATGCCGTATTTGATATCCCAAAGCTTGCGCGAAAGGTCAACGTAGTAATTATGGGGGTTATCAAAGCGTTTAACCTCCTCCCACATGCTCTGGAGCGACACCTTGCAGTGCGCACGGATCTCATCAAGAGAAGGAGAGGTATACACTTGCTTACCGTTTTTAAATACGGGAACAAGCAGCTCCTTTGCCTCAAAATTGGTCAACACCTTGGTTTTCCAAGTGTTTTCGGGGTCAAAGATCTCAAGCGGCTGCGTATCGTCTACCGTTTCATCATACACACAGATAAGGTCTGCCTCTGCCTTACCGGTTTCTTTGTCAAACAAGCGGTAAACCTTTTTAAAGTGGGGTGTGGTGATCTTGCCAACGTTTTCGCTGAGCTTGATTTTGGGCAGGATGTTCCCCTCTTTATCCTCAATCGCGCAAAGCTTATAAACGCCGCCAAATACGGGATTGCTCTTGGAGGTGATCAAACGCTCGCCAACGCCAAAGGCATCGACCTGTGCGCCCTGCAGCAAAAGCCCTCTGATGATATACTCATCCAGCGAATTGGAGGCTACGATCTTACACTCGGTCAGCCCTGCCTCATCCAGCATTTTGCGGATCTTGCAGGAAAGATAGGTGATATCACCCGAATCAATACGAACAGCACATTTCGTAATGCCGGCTTCCTTAAAGGCACGAATCGCGTTCGGCACGCCTGATTCCAAAACGTTATATGTATCAACTAAAAGTGTAGCACTGTTGGGATAGAGTTCGCAGTAGGCACGGAAAGCCTCTAATTCGCTATCAAACATCTGTACCCAAGAATGAGCCATAGTGCCCGAAGCAGGCACACCAAAGACTTCATCCGCAATGGCACATGCCGTGCCCGAAACACCGCCGATATATGCTGCGCGCGCGCCAAGGATCGCAGCATCCGCACCCTGCGCACGGCGAGAGCCGAATTCGCTCACGGGTCTACCCTTAGCGGCGCGGGTAATGCGCGCTGCCTTGGTCGCGATCATGGATTCGTGGTTGAGCATCATCAAAAGATAGGTTTCGATAAACTGCGCCTCCATGGTGCGTGCGCGCACCGTCAGCAAGGGCTCACCCGGGAAAACGACCGTGCCCTCCGGCACTGCCCAAATATCGCCCGTAAAGTGAAAATTGCGCAAATAATCAAGAAAGGCTTCATCAAAGCAGCCCTTTGAAGCAAGGTAGGCAATATCCTCCTCGTCAAAATGCAGATCGTTGATGTATTCAATTACCTGCTCAAGACCCGCTGCAATGGCATAGCCGCCGTCATCGGGATTGCTGCGGTAAAAAACATCAAAGTAGGAGATCATATCTCCCATGCCCTTTTTAAAATAACCGTTTGCCATTGTCATTTCATAATAGTCAAACAGCATGGTGAGATTGCGAGAAATTTTTTTCATAGCGGTTTCCTTTCGCAAGAAATGGTATTGTCATCATTATAGCACGCTTTACCCGGTTTGAAAAGTATTTTTCAATATTTTTTTATAATAAAAACACATGTTGCTTTTTGCAAAAAAATGTGTTAAAATAGAAAAAATTCTATAAAGGAGGTAAGGTTGTGACAGAGCAACGCAAGGGGCGCACAGTCGCCGTCGTGTGTCTTTTACTGTTTGTGATCTTACTCACTGTTGCCACGGTGGTCTTTTGGGATAGCCTTACCGCCATGGTTGCCGACCCCGAGGCCTTCCGCTCCCAAATGGAGGGCTATGGACTTGGGGGTAAATGTATTTTTACTCTGCTTATGGCAGCACAGGTCATTTTGGCTCCGATCCCGGGGCACCCCTTTGAAGTGGTGGGTGGCTATTCGTTTGGCATTTTAGGCGGGCTTCTTCTCACCTCAATTGGTGCGGCAATTGGGTCAGCCGTAGCATTTTGGATTTCACGTCGCTTTGGTGCAAAAGTAGTAAAATGCTTCTATTCCGATAAAAAACTGCAAAAAGTGTTCTTTTTGAAAGCAAGTGACAAGCAAAATGCCTTTACATTCATTTTCTTTCTTATCCCCGGTGTTCCTAAAGATATGCTGGCATATTTCATGGGTCTTACCGAAATGCGCTTCTCTGTCTTCATGCTCCTTTCTATTGTTGGTAGGCTCCCCGGCATTTTCATTGCCGTGCTTGGCGGTGCGGCGATCGGCACACGAAGTATCACTGCAATCGTTATATTTTTCCTGTGCTTCATCCTGTTTTTACTTCTTTCACTTTTGCTTTACAAGAAGAAAATGCCGCCAAAAAACAAATAAAAAATCAGCCGCGCAAGAACTCGTTACAAGAGTTTGCGCGGCTGTTTTCATATCACAAACAGTCTTTGATATTGCTTGCCCGCAAGGGCTGCCTTTAATGTTGGCTCAAGTAAGGAAAAATCAGCCACCAAGGAATGTGGCTTTTCCTTGGGATCATCCTGCTTCATCGGCACAAAATACACATTTTTACGCGTAAGCATCTGCCCTATATTTTTAAGGTTTGCGGATAGCGCGTCATTGGAGGCAAGCGCAATTACAAGCGGACGGTCAGAGCGCAGGTGTGCCTTGGCTGCCATGGTAACGGCAGTATCGGTAATGCCGTTTGCCATTTTTGCAAGTGTATTTCCCGTGCACGGACAGATCACAAGTGCCTCAAGCGGTGATTTTGGCCCCAAGGGCTCTGCCCCTACGATACTGTGAATGACCTCCTTGCCTGTTAACTGCTTGATCTCATCTATGACATCAGCCGCAGGTGAAAAACGCGTGTTGGTCGTATAGACCGTTTCACTCACAATTCCCTGTACCTCATGCGCCACGGTCAGTTTTTCCATTTCCACAAGTGCTGAGCGCACCGTGCAAAAGGAGCCGCAAAGCGCAAATCCGATCATGATCTCTCCCCCCTCTCCTATTCTCCCTCACTTAAATAAGCAAGAATCGTTTGGGCAATGATTTCCCCTGCTGTAATCGGTGCATATTTGCCCGGCAAGGAGAGTGCCCACACCACACGAATACCCAGCATGCCCGCAGCGTTTGCATCTACACCGCCGGGCGCTGATGCAAGATCGATTATTAAAGTTTCGCTCGAAAGCCTTGAGAGCACCGCCCCATCAAACAGGCAACACGGCACGGTGTTAAATATGGCGGCAAAGCCCTTGCCAAGTGAGAACAGTGCTTCCTTGCCGTTGATCTTCAAGGTATCGCACCCCCACACGCGCGCAAGCGCGAGATCCTCGCTCTTTCTTGCAGCCACAGTGACCCTTGCTCCCATCGCAAGGAGCAGCCGTACAAGGGCGCGCGATACGCGGCCAAAACCCGTTACCGCAACACAAAGCCCATTTACGGTACGCGGCACCTCACGCATCAATACCTCGATTGCGCCTTCAGCCGTGGGAACAGCATTCTTTTGCTGCAAAGCCTCACTTTCAAAATAGTCAAAAAATTGCACACCCACCTCTTGCAGCATTTCCTTTATCGTGAGTGAGAGCCTACCACCCGCCACAAGCGTTTCCGGCGATATTTCTCTTACAATATCAAGTATGCGCGGGGGCTTTTCTCCCTCCCGTTGCATGAGCGGCAGGTTTAAATGCTTACTGTCAGGAGAAGCAGGCAAAGGCAAGACCAGCACATCGGTATTTGCCACAGCCGTTTTCCAATCCTCAAAAAGCGTCACTTGTGGCGACAGGAGCGCCGAGGGCAAGCCCCAAGCACCAACCGAAAAGTCCTTTAAGGCGAAATATCCCGCCACCGCCGCCTGCCTTTTGTCGCCACCCAAAACTGTTATTTTTTTATATAAAGACATCACATTGTTCCCCATTTACAATGATGTGAGAAAAGTCGGATATCCGTTTGTTAGATATAAAAAACCGATCTCGGGTAATCCGAGATCGGTTTTTATCATACAATGACCGACATGATCCCTCTTACTGATAGATTATGTCGTTTGTTGTCTTATTGTGCGGCTGTGCACGCAGTTATCGGATGCGCAAAGAAATCTCGCCGCCGCGCAAAATCTCACGCAAGCCGTTTTCATACACCACAAGCAAGCCGCCATCGGCATCAATGTCAAGCGCCGTGGCGTTTGCTCTGCTCCCGCTTTTGATAACGGTTACGGCACTGCCAAGGCAGGAGGCGTGCGCGCGATAATACTCTACCCATCCGCCTTCTCTTATTTCATCCTCAAAATTCTGCAACCAATAAAGGATGCGCTCGATCAAGCCCTCAACATCATCATAAGGAAGGCAGGTAGCGATATCGGCAAGCTCGGGGGGCATATTGTCGCGCCCTGTATTGATCCCGATGCCAAGCACCACAAAGGGCTCGCCCTTTTGATCCTCACCTGCCACCGCCAGTATACCGCAGACCTTTTTGCCGTTCAAGAGCAGATCGTTGATCCATTTGATATCAAGTGAAACACCCGTAAGTTCCGCTATGGCGCGGTGCACAGCAACAGCGCAAAACGGCGTGAGCGCACCGAATTTTTCACGTGCAAGCTTGGGACGCAGCACGGTACTGAAGTAGGTGCCGCCCTCGGGCGAGGAAAAGCTACGTCCCATTCTGCCAACACCCCCGCTTTGTCGCTTGGCAACGACAGTATAAAAGGGTGCGGCGCCCGCCATAGCGGCGGCTTTTGCCGTTTCGTTTGTGGAAACAAGATGATCAAAATAGTGAATTTTCATATAAACCTCAGAAAAAGGATAATTGATCGGTTTCGTTGATGCTGTCAAGCACGCCTGCGCTACGCAAGGTTTCTACAACTTTTTTGTTGAGCCCTGCGCGTATCTGCATATCCTCTACCGAGAAAAAGGGCTCCTCGTTGCGCGCTGCCACAATACTCTCAGCAGCATTTTCACCAACGCCCGCCAGTGCCGAGAAGGGCATGCGAATCGCGCCGTTTTCGGGCAGGAACGCACGGGAATCGGATTTTTCAATATCCACAGGCAAAAATCGGATGCGCCTTGCCATACACTCGTTGATCAACTGCAGAGTCGAAACAGATGCCTGCTCCTTCGGACTTGCCTCCTTGCCGCGCCGCTCGATATCCTTAATGGTTGCAACCACCTTGGATTTACCGCCCATAACGATGGCGGCATCAAAGCCACCGGGGGCTACTGTAAACATAGCGGCATAAAAAGCAAGCGGCATATGTACCTTATACCATCCAAGTCGAATGGCAGACATAACGTATGCCGCGGCATGCGCCTTGGGGAACATGTACTTGATCTTTTTACAGGAGCCGATGTACCACTCGGGCACGTTATGCGCACGCATATCTGCCTCCCACTCAGGCGTGAGGCCCTTGCCCTTACGCACACTTTCCATAATCTTAAAGGCTACAGCGTTTTCAAGGCCGTAGCGAATGAGGTCGTTCATAATGTTGTCACGACACCCTATTACGTGGGAAATATCGCAAATGCCTTCCTTGATAAGATCCTGCGCATTGCCCACCCAAACATCTGTGCCATGCGAAAGACCCGAAATCTGCAACAGGTCTGCAAAAGAACGCGGCTTTGCCTCCTCCACCATCTTCATAACAAATCTTGTGCCAAACTCAGGCAAGCCGTAGGTGCCGAGCTGAGCGTCGATATCCTCGGGGGCAATGCCAAGAGGCTTTGTGGAAAGAAACAACTCATACACACTCGGATCGTTCATCGGCACTTGCATCACGCTCGTATCTGAAAAACGCTCAATCCACTTATATTTGGTAGGAATATCGTGTCCAAGCTCGTCAAGCTTTAAGAGCGTATCGTGCAAATATTCAAAGGTAAAGTGCGTGGTAACAATATCAGAATTAGGGTCATCGGCAGGGTGCTGTACAGGGCAGAAATCATAGATCTCATATTCCTTGGGCACAACCACGATACCGCCCGGGTGCTGTCCCGTGGAGCGCTTAACACCCACACAGTGCGCCGCAATGCGATTTACCTCAGCACGCGGCAGAGATATCCCCTTTTCCTCCATGTATTTCAGCACAAAGCCGAATGCCGTTTTGTCAGCAATGCCGCCAATCGTACCTGCACGGAACACGTTTTCGGCACCAAACAGCTCCTCGGTGTATTTGTGCACGCGCCCCTGTACCTCACCTGAGAAATTAAGGTCGATATCAGGAGATTTGTCGCCGTAAAAGCCAAGGAATGTTTCAAAAGGAATATTGTGTCCGTCATTGTTCATTTTAGTGCCGCATACAGGGCAATTTTTATCGG
Organism: Clostridia bacterium; assembly: GCA_017502975.1. Taxonomy (GTDB): domain Bacteria; phylum Bacillota; class Clostridia; order Oscillospirales; family CAG-272; genus Firm-07. The sequence goes on from JAFVTV010000001.1 coordinate 32,280, forward strand.
ACAGGTCAAAGCCCGAGCCAATGCCCGCAGGCACGTCAAATTCATTGTGCTGACACTTAGGGCACCAATAGTGCGGCGGCAACGGATTGACCTCGGATATACCTGCCATAGAGGCAACAAACGATGAACCAACCGATCCGCGCGAGCCAACAAGATACCCCTGGCTTTCACTGTACCAAACCAGCTTTTGCGCGATCATGTAAAGCACGGCAAAGCCGTTTTTGATAATAGATGTAAGCTCCTTATCCAGGCGCTTTGCAACGATCTCGGGCAAGGGATCGCCGTACATGGATTTTGCGCGCTCGTAACAGATGCGTTGCAGATCCTCCTCTGCCCCCTCCATATTGGGCGTAAAGGTGCCCTTGGGGAAAGGTCTGATATCCGCATCGATCTGATCGGCAATAAGGTTGGTGTTGGTAACGACCACCTCGTACGCCTTCTCCTCTCCGAGATATGCAAACTCCTCAAGCATCTCCTCGGTGGTGCGATAGTAAAGGTGTGAGGTCTGATCCTCATTTTTGAATTTCACGCTGACAAGCACCTTGCGGAAAATCTCATCCTCATCGTTTAAGAAATGTGCATCACACGTGGCAACCACGGGAATGCCAAGCTTTTCGCCAAGCGCTACCACGCGGCAATTGAGATCACGCAGCCCCTCGTCATTAGCAATCTTACCCTCCGCAACCATAAAGCGATTATTGCTGATGGGTTGAATTTCAAGGTAATCGTAAAACTTGGCAATCTCCTCGATCTCGCTCTCGGGCTTGTTGTCAATAATGGCACGCATCAGCTCGCCCGCCTCACACGCAGACCCAACGATCAGCCCCTCACGGTGCTTTTCAAGCACGGTTTTCGGCACACGCGGCACCTTGCGGTAATAATTAAGATAGCCGTAAGAAACAAGCTTATAAAGATTTTTGAGCCCAACCTTATTTTTCACCAGCAGGATCTGGTGGTACGGCGGCAAGCGAAGCGGATCTGCCGCGGCGCTCATATCATTTTGCAGATCACGGAAGCTGCGGATCTCAGCCGCCTGCATTTTCTCCTGCATTTTAAAATAAATCATGGCAAGCATCTCGGCGTCGTCAGACGCGCGATGATGGTTGAATTCGCCAAGATTAAAGTATTTCGCAAGCGTATCGAGCTTGTGATTTTTCAGATCTGTATTGAGATGACGCGAGAGAGCAACAGTGTCAAGATAGGCATTTTCAAAGGGCAGACCGTTATTCTTTGCCGCCACGCGGATAAAGCCGATATCAAAATCGGCATTGTGTGCGATCAAAAGCCTATCCCCTACAAAATTCAAAAATTCGGGCAAAACTTCCCCAATGACCCTTGCATCCTTCACCATTTCATCGGTAATGCCCGTCAGTTCAACAACTTCAGCGGGGATGGGCATTTCGGGATTTACAAAGGTATTATAGCGCTCCAATACCTCTCCGTTTTTCACCTTTACGGCACCGATCTCGGTAATGCCGCAGGTGCGGTTGGAAAGGCCCGTGGTCTCAATGTCAAACACCACAAACTCATCCTCAAATCCACCCTTATAGTTGCCGTACAGGGCGCTGGCGGTATCGTTGACAAAATATGCCTCCATACCGTAAATTACCTTTTGCCCCAGCTTTTCGGCAACCAGCATTGCCTCCTGATAGGCTTGTACGTTGCCATGGTCGGTAATTGCCACGGCGGGATGTCCCCACTTATGCGCCTGCTTCACTGCTACATCGGGCGGAATCAGCGCATCCATGGCAGACATGGTGGTGTGCAGATGCAGTTCCACGCGCTTCTTTGGCGCATTGTCCTGGCGCTCTACCCTTCTTACACAGGCAACATCACTGTAATAAAAGGTCAGATCAACATCCTGTACGTCCTTGTGCACGTCATACTTCGCATAGCCACGCATGGCAATGGCGGCACCGTTGTGCACAACCGAACAAAGTGCCTCCTTATCCTCGGCATTCAGGCCGAATTTTTTGACCATGATCGAGGAATTGCCGTCGGTCACGCCAAAGCTGATATTGAATTTGGTGCCGTCACGCGTGGTATCCTCGGTATAGCCAAACACCTCACCCAAAACCACAATGCCACGCACAGGACGCGTGACGTGGGCAATGGGAACGGGGCGAATATCAAACTGTGTGCCGATCTGATATTGGGGGGCGGAAATATCAAAGCGGTAAAGACCGACAGTACAGATTCCCTCCTCAATTTTAGCATCCTCCGCCTCGCCAAGCAGCGACATCACACGCTGTCCCACGGGCGCAACGGTGCTTGCGGCGTCATCTCCCTCCCCACCGTTACCGCGCGACATTTGCGCGCGCTCATAAGCAAGACTGCTTTGACGTATTTGCGCATCGATCGCCGCCAGCTCCTCAGAGCCACTATAGCGATAGCTTGCGGCAAGCGTGGCGGAATGGCGGATCACCACCTTATAGTGAAGCCCAAACTCACTGCGAATGATACCCTCGATCACCTCGGGGGTTTTGCCAAGCTCCATTAATTGCAGGCTGTTTTGGGCATAAGGCAGTTCAATAATGAGCGTATCCTCATCAAGCGTTGCCTTGTAGGAATGGAAAAAACCGCGCGCTACAATGCCAATGCGCTGTGTTTCCTCAAGCAGTTCTCCTATATAGGTTTCACCAAAAAAACTTGCGGGATAGTGCGGCAAAATGCGCACGAGCGAAAGCTCATATGCACGTGCGATCTCCGCCTCCACACGATAAAGCACCGCCTTGCGGATCGGCTCAGGAAAGCTTGCGCGCACCTCGATCATGCGGTTTTCCTTATCGGCACGAAGCGCAATATCGGTTGCCTGCCTTAGCCAAGCCGCATCCGAAGCTTCGGGATGATATTTATAAAAAATTTCAAGTAAATTTTTTCCCGCCATTTTTCAACCTCTTTCGATCGGACTTTTTAGAGAAAAACGGCGAGGCTCGCCGTTTTACTTTTTACTTAATTTTTTAATTTCTGTAATCAATCGCTCTATCACCTGATCCTCGGGGATCTTTTCGATGATCTCGCCGTGGGCAATGAGAAGTGCTTCTCCCACACCGCCGCAAATGCCGATATCGGCTTCCCTTGCTTCACCGGGGCCGTTTACGGCACAGCCCATAAGTGCTACGCGAATGGGAAGATCTAAAAGCCCCGCCTCGCCTGCCGCCTTTTCAAAGCGTGCCGAAAGCTCAATAAGATCGATCTTTGTTCTACCACATGTGGGACAGCTGACAATATTCATGCCGCTTTGCCCCTTGATACCAAGAGCAGAAAGAATATTTTTTGCCGCACCGATCTCCTCAACAGGGTCGGCTGTAAGGGACACGCGAACCGTGTCACCAATTCCGTCGGCAAGAAGTGCCCCAACACCAATTGCGCTTTTGATGCTGCCGCGCGCTTTGTTCCCCGCCTCGGTCACACCCAAATGGATCGGATACTCGCACGCGTCGGCAAGAAGACGATTGGCTGTGATCATGGTAGGCACATCGGATGCCTTTATGGAGATCACGGTATCATAAAAATCGTATTTCTCAAGCAAGGAAATATGAAACAGCGCACTTTCACAAAGCGCCTTTGCTGTGGGCGAGCCGTGCTTTTCCAAAATATGCTTTTCAAGCGAGCCTCCGTTCACACCGATGCGGATCGGCACGCCGTGCCGCTTACAAGCGTCAACCACTGCCCGCACACGCTCCTCGCCACCGATATTACCGGGATTGATGCGGATCTTATCAACTCCCACCTCAGCGCATCTGATCGCCACGCGGTAGTCGTAATGAATATCGGCAACCAATGGCATACCGACATCTGCATTTTTGAGCCGCCACATGACCTCTGCTGCCGCCATATCGGGCACGGTAAGGCGCAGAATGTCACACCCTGCCCCCTTAAGCGCACGCGCCTGCGAGAGCGTAGCATCAAAATCGTGCGTATCGGTATTGGTCATCGACTGAATGGCAATGGGTGCGTTGCCGCCAAGCGTAATACCGCCAACGGATACACTCCTTGCCCTTCTTCTTACATCATTATAATTCATCTTACAAACAAGCCTGCTATATCCTTGCAGAAAATGAGTACCATTAAGAGCAGCAAAAGCATCAATCCTACAAAGTGGATATATCCTTCAATGTTTTTATTTACAGGTTTACGGGTAACGCCCTCAACGACAAGAAACAAGAGTCTACCACCGTCCAGCGCGGGGATCGGCAAAAGATTAAAGACACCTAGGTTAACGGTAATCACGATTACAAGATAAAGAAAATCCGTTGCGCCGGATTTTGCCGCGGTTACCATACCCTCGGTGACACCCACGGGACCGGAAACGGCACTCAGCCCATATCTGCCCCCAATCATATCGCCGAGCTGATCAAAAATCATCTTGACTGTGGAAACCGAGCGAGAAAAGCTGTGCTTTAGAATATTCCCAAAGCTCTTTTGCTCTGCATATACACGAAAATCGGCAGAGCCAAAGGTTATCCCCTCGCTGACAAGCGAGGGAAAGAGCACGTCGTTAAGCTCAACCGTTTCGCCATTGCGTACAACAGTAAGATCAACGGGCTCGTACCCATCGTTTAAGATCTCATATACCAGCTCATTGCCCGTAAACACGCGTGTGCCGTTTACGTGTGTCACTCGGTCGCCCACCTGTAAGCCGTATTGGGGGCTGGTTGCGCCCTCGTTAAACGCACCTATGGTGGTAGAGGCAAGTTGAGGCATGGAAAGCACCAAAACCGTCATTAAAAGAAACCCGAGCACTATATTCATCACGGGCCCTGCTAAAACAATCGCTATTCTTTGCCATACCTTTTTCGCCTGAAAGGCGGTAGGCAGATCAGACTCCTCATCCTCGCCAACCATGCTGACATAACCACCGATCGGAAACGCGCGAAGCGAATACTGCGTTACATTTTCCTCATCCTGTTCGGTTTTGATAAGAGGTATTTCCCCCTCCCCATCCTCCGATAGAGCGGAAGAATTGGCTGTGCCAAACGGTTTCTTCCCCTTCCATGAAAGGATTTTGGGGCCCATACCGATAGAAAACTCACGAATGCCTACACCGCAGGCGCGTGCCACAAGAAAGTGCCCAAGCTCATGAATCATAATGAGCAAGCCAAACACCAGCAATGCGAGCAGAACATACAAAAGGGTTAACATAAATTCTCCTTCATTTAAACAGTAAACAAGCGCGTTAAGTCAAACGGCAAGATCAGATCAGTGCCAGTGCGCGCTCTCTTGCTTCCCGGTCAATGTCAAGGATCTCACAAAGCGTGTGCGCCCTTGCCGCATGCGGCATATCCTCGGTTACGCGCAACACAATATCGGATAATTTAAGAAAGGAAATACGGCGGGCAAGAAATGCCGCCACCGCGATCTCATTTGCGGCGTTGAGTGCCGCAGGCGTTGCACCACCAAGCGAAAACGCCCTTTTGGCAAGCGATAGCAACGGAAACGTTTCGGTATCGGGCGCGGCAAAGGAAAGCTTGCCCACCTGCAAAAGATCAAGGGGTGGGATCACTGCCTCAGTACGATGCGGTGCTGTCAGCGCATATTGCACGCAAAGGCGCATATCGGGCACCGACATTTGCGCGATCACACTGTTATCAATGTATTCAACCATAGAATGGATTATACTCTCACGGTGAACCACTACATCAATTTTATCAGCGGGAACTCCAAACAAATGCGCCGCCTCAATGACCTCAAAGCCCTTGTTCATCAGGGTTGCAGAATCCACCGTAATTTTGGCTCCCATCTGCCAAGTTGGGTGTGCTAACGTATCATCAACTGTGATATCAGAAAGTTCGGTTCTTTTTTTGCCAAAGAAAGGTCCTCCCGAGGCAGTGAGGATCAAGCGCTTGATCTCACTTTGCTTGCCTGCCCGCAGGACTTGAAAAATAGCGGAATGCTCGCTATCAACGGGTGTGATCCTAAGCCCCTGTTGCTTTGCCGACGCCATCACAAGCTCACCTGCTACCACCAAGCTCTCCTTGTTAGCAAGAGCAAGATGCTTGCCCGAGGAAAGAACAGAAAGCGTGGGGCGCAGCCCCGCCTCACCGAGAATGGCGTTTACCGCAAACTCAGCATCCACCTCCTCGATCATGGCAAGGATCCCCTCCTCGCCGCCATAAACCTTAATATCGGTATCGGCAAGCGACAAGCGGAGCGCCGCCGCCGCTTGTTCATCTGTCATAGCGGCGGCGGTCACATGCAATTCTCTTGCCTGCTCGGCAACTCTTTTAAAGTTTTTATGTGCGCAAAGCGCCGTCACGCGAATACCGTGCTGCTTTGCAACATTGATCGCTTGCTCTCCCACGGATCCTGTGGAGCCAAGGATCATAACGGTTGGAAACATATGCATCATATCACACCGTAAAAATCGGGAAATACATGGAAATGAGCAAAACCAACACTGTAACAGCCATGCTGGAATCAAAGCGATCTAAAAGTCCGCCGTGTCCCGGCAATATATGACCGTAATCCTTCACACCCTGCTCGCGCTTGATAGCAGACATCACAAGGTCACCGATCTGTGATACAACGCCAATCACCATACCGCCAAGACCGAGCACCAAATAATTGGGCGTCACATCAAAGCAATTCCCCACGATAACGCCGTAGAGCACGGCTGTAATGGCACAGAACACAAAGCCACCGATCGCGCCCTCAACCGTCTTTTTGGGGCTGACCGCTTCAATCAGCTTATGCTTGCCAAAGGCTCTGCCGCAAAAATAAGCAAAACTGTCGGTTACCCAAGAGAAGATATAAGGGATAAGGAACAGATACTGTCCGATGCCCTCTATGTCACGCAGAATGATCACAGCGGAATTGGCACCGATGATATAAAAGCCTGTCATAAACACAAGTGCGATCCTGCCACTGTCCACCTTGCCAAACTGAAACACCACCGAAGCAAAGAGGTAAATTGCCATAACAAGCGCGGTAATCATTGCAACGCGCACATATTCCGTCAGATTGCCGTGCATAATGCGTGCCAGCATCGGAAAAACGAGCGCCGCAATATAAAGAGGCACACTGATTACATAATTTTTATCCAAATGCAAGCAGTGCAGCATTTCCCAAACCGACACAAACGCAATAGCGGCTATGAGCAACGGGAAAAGATAGGTCAAGGGGTTGGTAGGCTCCTTAATGTCGGAAAACCAGAAAAAGGGTGTAATACCAATAATAGCCACCAGAGCAGTAATAATTCTTGTTTTCATCTCAAAATGACCTCCTGTCAAACACCGCCAAAACGGCGTTTTCTTGTTGAAAATTCGGCAATGGCAGCATCCACATCGGCAGTGCCAAAGTCGGGCCAAAGCACATCTGTAAAGTAAAGCTCGGCGTATGCCGCCTGCCACAAAAGGAAATTTGAAATACGCAGATCCCCGCCCGTGCGTACGATCATATCGACCTCAGGGCTATCCTTGGTATAAAGCGCTTGTTCAAAATCCCCTGTGGTAATACACGTACGATTTTCCGAAAGCAAGCGGTTACAGGCATTTACGATCTCATCGCGCCCACCGTAATTGAGCGCAATGTTTAGAATACGCCGCCGCGTTGCCGTTTGCTCCTCAAGCCGTATCATACGCGCACGGCGCTTTTCGTCAAAAGCCGACTTGTCGCCAAGAAACACAATACGGAAGGCATATTCATCTATTTTCTTTTCGCATTCGGTAAGATAGGTGTCCATCAATTTTAAAATGGCATCCACCTCGCGCCGCGGGCGCTTCCAATTTTCGGTAGAAAAGGCATAAAAGGTTGCTGCCTCAAGCCCCAACTTGTCACAGTACTCAAGTACCGTACGAAATGCCTTTACGCCAAATCGATGTCCGTATTCTCGCGGCATGCCGCGTTGTAGCGCCCACCGCCCATTACCGTCCATGATAAAGGCAATATGCCTTGGCAGTGTGCTTGCCGTATTAGAAAACTCGCTCATCTGAACTCCCTCTTGCCTAAAGCTTCGGGCGGAAGAGACCCTTGTCCCACCGCCCGATTTTTTACAATCAAATAGCCATTACTGCCGCCTGCTTTTCAGAGACGGCGGTATCGATCTTTTTAATGTATTTATCGGTAAGATCCTGTACCGATTTTTCAGAGGATTTTCTCTCATCCTCGGTCATTTCGCCATCCTTTTCCATCTTCTTGCAAAGATCGTTGGCATCACGGCGAATGTTACGAACGGCAACCTTAGCCTCCTCGCCCATTTTTTGCACCTGCTTGGACAGCTCTTTTCTTCTTTCCTCAGTGAGCTGCGGGAAAACAAGGCGGATCACCTGACCGTCATTGGTGGGGGTGATGCCAACATCGGAAGCGAGGATCGCCTTTTCCATTGCCTTGAGCGTAGAAGCATCATAGGGCTTGATCACCAAGGTTCTGGCATCGGCAAGACGGATATCTGCCATGGAATTCAGGGGCGTTTGCGAGCCGTAATACTCGAAAGAAACACGGTTAAGAACCGCAGGATTTGCCTGACCTGCGCGAATGGTATCAAAGTTACCGGCAAGCACGGAGAGTGCCTTTTCCATTTTTACTTCAAAATCTTTGGTGTTGAGTTTCATAAGTATATCTCTCTTTCAATTTATTAACGGTGTAGCTCGGTTCCAATATGCTCTCCCATGACAACGCGATAAATATTATCGGGATCATTAAGCGCAAAGGCGTAGCAGCGAATATCATTTTCCATACAGAAGGTGGTCGCGGAAAGGTCAAGTGCCTTTAATTCCTTTGCAAGCACCTCGGCATAGGTGATCTCATCATAGCGACGGGCAGTAGGATCCACCTTGGGGTCAGCGGTATAAATACCGTCAATATTCTTAGCCATCAAAACGGCGTCAGCACCAATCTCGGCGGCACGCAGCACGGCTGCCGTATCGGTTGAGAAGAAGGGCTCGCCAAGACCGCAAGCAAAGATCACGACCTTGCCCGCAGTAAGTGCGGCATTTGCATCACGCACGGTAAATGCATCAGCAAACTTGGGCATTTCCACAGCGCTCATCACAACGGTATCAAGCCCCGCCTGACGGAAGCTGTCTTGGAGCGCCAGCGCATTGATGGCAGTGGCAAGCATTCCCATATGGTCAGCCTGCTTGCGATCCATACCGCCGCCCTGTCTGCCGCGCCAGATATTGCCCGCACCGACAATGACGCCGATCTCAACCCCCGCGGCACGGCAACGGCTTAACACCTCTGCCACCTTGGTAATGAAGTCAAAATCGAGAATTCCTTTATCCTTTTTGGTAAGCGCCTCGCCCGAAAGCTTTAAAAGAATACGCTTGTACTTGGGAGCTGCCATAGCAAACACCTCGCTCAAAAGATTTCTATTCTTTTATATTTTACTCTATTTTTAATGTTTTGTAAAGAGGAAATTATCGATTTTTAAAAATAAATATAATATAATTATTTTAATGTAAGAAAAACATAAAGAAAGGGCGGAATCCTGTTTGGGAATTCCGCCCTCATAATAACTATCAATTAAGCCTGGCCTGTGAGCTTTGCGATCTCCTCAGCAAAGTTCTCCTCTTTCTTCTCAATGCCCTCGCCCTTCTCAAAGAGAACGAAGGAAGCGATCTTGATGTCGCCACCAAGTTCCTTAGCGGTTGCCTTGGTGTAAGCACCAACGGTCATGCTGTCCTCTTTTACGTAAGCCTGCTCTACAAGGCAAACGCGCTCGTAGAACTTGCCAAGACGACCGGAAACAATCTTCTCAAGAATCTGGTCGGGCTTGTTCGCATTCTTAGGATCGTTCTTCATCTGTGCGATAAGAACTGCCTTCTCCTCAGCAACTGCCTCAGCGGGAACATCCTCGATGTTCACGTACTGGGGAGGATTGCCTGCTGCGATCTGAAGAGCAATGTTCTTTGCGTACTCAGCAAAGCCCTCTTTTGCAACAACAGCTGCATCAGCCTCAAACTTCACGATAACACCGGTGGTGCCAAAGCCATGAATGTAGGTGGAGGTCACACCCTCAACGATAACAAAGCGACGAACGGAAAGGTTCTCCTTGATAACGGAGATAAGCTCAACGAGAGTCTTCTGAACGCTCTCGGTGCCGCCGGCATAGGTGCACTCCATAAGAGCTGCAACGTCAGCAGGCTTGTTTGCGATAACGGTTTCAAGCAGGCCGGTTACAAAGCCCTTGAATGCATCGCTCTTTGCAGCAAAGTCGGTCTCAGAGTTCACCTCAACCATAGCGGTTACGCCGTCTTTGGTCATAATGTCAACGCGGCCCTCAGCAGCGATACGGCCAGCCTTCTTCTCAGCGGTAGCAAGGCCCTTCTCGCGAAGGATCTTGATAGCCTTGTCCTGGTCGCCGTCAGCCTCAACCAGTGCGTTCTTGCAGTCCATCATGCCAAGACCGGTCTTAGCACGAAGATTTGCTACGTCTTTTGCGGTAAAGTTAGCCATTTTCTATTCTCCTTAAAAATTACTCTGCGTCGGTTTCTGCTGCTTCCTCAGCGGGAGCCTCAGCAGTCTGCTCACCCTGCTTGCCCTCGATGACAGCGTCAGCGATTACAGAGGAAATGAGCTTGATGGCGCGGATCGCGTCATCGTTACCGGGAATGATATAATCAGCATCATCGGGATCGCAGTTGGTATCAACGATAGCGATTACCGGAATACCAAGCTTCTTAGCCTCAAGAACTGCGTTGCGCTCCTTGTGAGGGTCAACGATGAATACTGCGGAAGGAAGGGTCTCCATGGTCTTGATACCGCCGTAGGACTTCTCAAGGTCGAAGATCTCCTTCTGCTTGCCTGCAACTTCCTTCTTAGGAAGGAGGTCGAAGGTGCCGTCCTCTTGCATCTTGTTGAGGCTGTTGAGGCGAGCGATGGACTTCTTGATGGTCTTGAAGTTGGTCATCATGCCGCCGGGCCAACGTACGTTTACGTAGTACATGCCGCAGCGCTGAGCCTCTTCCTTGATAGCGTCAGCAGCCTGCTTCTTGGTGCCAACGAAAAGGATGTTGCCGTTGTTGGCAGCGAGGTCGCGAACAAAGTTGTACGCCTCCTCAAACTTCTTAACGGTCTTCTGCAGGTCAATGATGTAGATACCGTTACGTTCGGTGAAGATGTACTCCTGCATCTTGGGGTTCCATCTTCTGGTGTGGTGTCCGAAGTGAACACCTGCTTCGAGAAGCTGTTTGATGGTAATAACAGACATTTTTATGTCCTCCTTTGGTTTTTTTCCACCACGCCATCTCACAGGGCAACCTACGCACCGCGCAGGCACCAACCCTACTTAGGATACCGTGTGTGTTTTCGCTCGCCATCACGCAAGCGTGTGATATTATAACACAATTTATTATTAAATGCAACAGGAAACCAACTTTTTACATTTTGTTTACATTTACAGCGGATATTCCTTGCCAATTCACCATAATATCTTCATTCTTTATGGAAAACTTACGCAAATAAGCAGACCCTTGTGTGATTTTTAAGATCAGGCAATTTATTGCACATATCAAAACGGATCACTTACAGTATCATCCAAAAATCTCCAAACAGCAGGACAGCCGAAGGCATCATAATACCAATAATACCAATAATCACTACCTATGATCGGTGGGGTAGCGGAATAGTAATAATATGTTGCCAATGTTAAACCTGTATTAGATGAACCATTGTTTACCTGCAGCCATTGATTTGGCGTTCCGCCGTAATATACCGTGGTCAAATTGCTACAATTATAGAACGCAGAATCATCAATGGATTTCACACTCACAGGAATAATGATGGTTGTCAGGTTGCTACAATACATGAACACAGAAAGTCCGATATGTTCCATACCGTAAGGTATGGTAACAGACATCAGGCTGCTGCAATATTGAAATGCCCAATCACCAATCTCGGTCACGCTTTCAGGAATCGTGATAGACGTCAGGCTATCGCAATATTGGAACGCCCAATTACCAATCTTGGTCACTCTTGAAGGGAGCGTGATAGATGTCAAACTACTGCAATCAGAGAACAAACGATCATCAATGGACGTCAGTTGACTATTCACGCCAAAGGTGACAGATGCAAGGCTACTGCATTCCATAAACGAAGCAAGGCCGATATAATTTACGTTTGAAGGAATAGTAATAGACGTTAGACTGCAGCATTTACGGAACGCATCATGGCCAATGAAAGCAAGTTGGCTATTCACTCCAAAGGTGACAGACATTAGGCTGCTACATTCCATAAACACCCCCCATTCAAGTCGTGTCACGTTTGAGGGGATGGTAATGGACGTTAAGCTGACGCATTCACGGAACGTTCCCTCGCCAATGGACGCAAGTTGACTGTTCTCACCAAAGGCAACAGACGTCAAATTACTACAACCAGAGAACGCATAATCACCAATGGACGTAAGTTGGCTATTTGCGCCAAAGGCGACAGACGTCAAGCTACTGCTTCCACGGAACGCAAACTCACCAATGGAAGTCACGTCTGAGGGGATCACAACAGATGTCAAATTACAATGATAGAAAGCATCTTGTCCAATTGAAGTCACAATTATGCCGTTTATTTCAGAAGGGATCTCCAGCACGGTATAGCCGTAATTTCGACCATAATCATTAAAGCTCGTAATAATGCCGCCACTGAGGGTAAAGTGAGAATTCCACTTTGCCACCAATGTTAGGTCACCCCAAAGTCCTTGCAATGTTGTTACCATTGTGTCCCCGTTATACCAACCAGCAAAGGAATAATAGTCACGCACGGGCGTGGGGAGTGCAGTCCCTTCAACGGTGTAGGTGGTGGGAATGGTATCAGTGGTGCTACCACCTGCCATATCAAAGACTACGGTGTAGGTGTTGATTTCCCATTTTGCTACTATTGTAATATCGTGAGAATAGATGTATGTATCACCTGCCACAAAGTCAACATCATTAAGGGTATAGCCCGCAAAGGTGTAGCCGATTCTAGTCGGTTCGCGCAAGGTATAGGCTGCATCAAAGGTCACCGATTGTGTAGCACCTTCTATCATTGCACCGCCATTAACATTGTAGGTAATAATATAAATGTTAGGGATATATATACTGCTCAAAGTCACAGGCGCAACAACAGGGGCGCCGCTATATATCCAACTGCCCGTATATCCATCTCTCGAAGGGATTTGCGGCATTTGCGAGCCTACAAGCACAGTGCCGTATGGCACGACAAGCGTGTGTACGGTCGATCCGTTTTCATCCACAAAGGTCACGTCGTAATGCGCGCCGTCACGCACAACAGAAAGATAAGCCGTCATAGAATTTGAAACGTCGTAGTTCCCCGTCGCATCGGTGAAGGTTGCCACCACGGGATACGTGCCCGGATTGAACTGATCATTACCCTCATAACTAACAGTCACGCCCTCGGGGAGTGTACCTGTAATCGCAAGGGATTTGACAGTGCCGTCATAACTATACGAGGCGTTCTCAAACGCCACATTAGTCAAGGGGGCTTTGGCAATTGTCAGTGTTGCCGTCATGGCGGCAGGAATGGCATAATTACCCGTACTATCGGTAAAGGTTGCGGTCACAGTATAGTTACCTGCATTCACTTTGTCGTTACCCTCATAACTGACAGTCACGCCCTCGGGGAGTGCGCCTGTAATCGCAACGGATTTGACAGTGCCGTCATAAGTGTACGAGGCGTTCTCAAACGCCACATTAGTCAAGGGGGCTTTGGCAATTGTCAGTGTTGCCGTCATGGCGGCAGGAATGGCATAGTTACCCGTACTATCGGTAAAGGTTGCGGTCACAGTATAGTTACCTGCATTCACTTTGTCGTTACCCTCATAACTGACAGTCACGCCCTCGGGGAGTGTACCTGTAATCGCAAGAGATTTGGCAGTGCCGTCATACGTATAGGTGCCACTCTCGAAAGAAATTCCCGTAATACTTTTAGTGGTAGGTGGCGTTTCACCGTTATCGCACGAAACAAATATCACAGCGCAAAGTATAAGAAGTAACAACATCAAAAAACCTGTTTTTTTCATTTCCCGTACAGTCCCCTTTCTTCAAGACCTTTCATGTGTAAATGGTTATCGCATCAACTGATTGTAAAAGCGCCGTTTTTAATGATGGCGACTGCGCGAATAATCAAAGCAACTCGGAAAAATCGCGGATATAGCGCTCGCAGACCTTGCGCATTTCCCCTTCCATATCGGCGGAGCTTTCATCAAACACGCCAAATACGCGCGCGCCTGCGGCAATCGCGGTTTGATCGGCGTTGATGTTATCATCAAGGAAGATGAGTTCCTCAACGGGAATGCCCAGTTCCCCCGCCGCCATTTTATAAATATTGGGGTCAGCCTTGGTGGTGTTGAAATCGTCGCAGGACCACACGCGCTCAAAAAGGTCGTAAAGTCCCACGCGCTTCAGGCACGGGTCAAGAGTCTTATGGGGGCTTGCCGTGAGGACCGCGAGGCGGTCGCCACGTGCGCGAAGGGCGCGCAAAGTATCTGCCACATGTGCTTTAGCGGGAATGGTATTCATATACGCCTCTACCATATAAGCGGTCATTTCCTCAACAAGCTCATCGCGCGTACGCTTTGCACCAAGCTCGCGGATAAAATAATCCGCCGTGCCCGCAAAGCCAAGGGGCGTAATGATTTTAACAATATCATCAGGATAAGAAACGCCGTTTGTATCAAGCACATGCAGTACAGCGGCGGCAAAGGTGGGCATGGAATCCACCAAGGTCCCATCGAAATCAAATAAATAAACACTCATGTTACATAACCTCTATGCGCAGTTCTTTGTTTTTGACGGTGACGGAAGCGTGGGTGATTGAACGGGCATGATCCGCAATGATCTTTTCAGCTAGCGCGTCTTCAACATTCTTTTGGATAAAGCGGCGCATATTGCGCGCGCCAAACTTGTGGGAATAGGACGCTTTGGCAATGAGCGCAAGGGCTGCATCAGTAAAGCTTAACGAGATGTGGCGCTCGGCAAGGGCGGTTTTCAATTCATTCATTTGAATTGCGGCAATCCTTGCGAAATCAGCCTCATCAAGCGCGCGGAAGGTAATGACCTCATCCACGCGGTTCAAAAACTCAGGGCGCAGGAACGTGGCAAGCGCCTTTTCGGTACGTGCCTCTGCCCCTGTGCCTTCATCACCAAGGAAGCCTGCAAGCGCCCCCGCTTTATCAGAGCCTGCATTGGTGGTCATAACCAGCACGGTATTTTCAAAATTAACGGTCTTGCCGCGCGCATCTGTAATTCTACCGTCATCAAGAATCTGCAGCAGGATATTGAGTACATCGGGATGCGCCTTTTCGATCTCATCAAAAAGCACGACCGAATAAGGACGGCGACGGATCTTTTCGGTCAGTTGCCCTGCCTCGTCATAACCAACGTATCCGGGAGGAGCACCTATGATGCGCGACACTGAGTGCTTTTCCATAAATTCCGACATATCAAGTCTGATCAGCGTTTCGGGGCTGTCAAAAAGGTCGGCGGCAAGGGTCTTTACCAGTTCGGTCTTGCCAACGCCCGTGGGACCCGCAAAGATAAAGGAAACGGGCTTTCTCTTATAGGATACACCTGCGCGATTGCGCTTGATGGCGCGCGATACGGCACTAACCGCCTTATCCTGCCCGATAATGCGCTTCTTCAGACGTGCCTCAAGCCCGTCGATGCGCTCAAATTCATTTTCACTGATATTCGCGGCAGGTACGCCCGTCCAGATCTCAATGACCTGTGCAAGCTCCTCCTCGCCCATCACCACACGCCCAATTTCGGGCTCGATTTTAGCAAGGCGCTCCGAGAGTTGCAGTTCCTTTGCTTTGATCTTGGCAAGCTCCTCAAAGCGACGTTTTTCGGACTGCTCATCGGTCGCATCCTCCGCCTCAATTTGCTCTCGTTTTTCTTTTTCTGCCAACATTTGTTCTTTTATCTCATAACTTTCGTTCAAAACAGCAGAGTTGAGAGAAAGGTTTGCGGCAGCCTCATCGAGGAGGTCAATCGCCTTATCCGGCAGATATCTGTCGGTAATATAGCGCTCGGAAAGTACCACGGCACGACGCAGAACATCATCGGGGATCTGCACTGCGTGAAAACTCTCGTAATAGTGCTTGATGCCACGCAGCATTTCCACAGTGTCCTCAAGCGAGGGCTCGTTTACAGTAACGGGTTGGAAGCGGCGCTCAAGCGCGCTGTCCTTTTCAATATACTTGCGGTATTCATTGAGCGTGGTGGCGCCAATGATCTGCACCTCGCCGCGCGAGAGGGCGGGCTTTAAGATATTGGCGGCGTTGACACTACCCTCGGACTCACCTGTGCCCACAATATTGTGCACCTCATCAATCACGAGAATAATATTCCCTGCATCGGTCACTTCCTTTAAGAGCCCCAAGATGCGCGACTCAAACTGACCGCGGAACTGCGTACCCGCCACAAGTGCGGTAAGGTCTACAAGGTAGACCTCCTTGCCGCGCAGCTTATAAGGCACATTGTTTTCGGCAATGCGCTGGGCGAGCGCCTCTGCAATGGCGGTTTTACCAACACCCGGCTCGCCGATAAGGCAAGGATTATTTTTCTGGCGACGGCAAAGGATCTGC
Organism: Clostridia bacterium; assembly: GCA_017502975.1. GTDB lineage: Bacteria > Bacillota > Clostridia > Oscillospirales > CAG-272 > Firm-07. Next base: position 48,799 of record JAFVTV010000001.1, read on the forward strand.
ACCACGCGCGCAAGCTCGCGCTCGCGCCCAACGATCCTGTCGAGCTTTCCGTCACGCGCACGGCGCGTGAGGTTGCGGCAATAGGTGTCAAGGAACTTATGCTTCCTTTCCTTTGGTGCTTTTTCCTTTTTCTCGCCCTTCTCTCCCTCGGCACTCTTTCCCTTTTGCGGGTTGCCAAAAAGTCCGCTTTCGCGGAAAATTTTGGGGAAATCAATGGCAGGGGCGCCGCCGTCCTCATTATCATCACTATCGCTCGGAAGCCCACCCTGCAAAAGGCCGTTCAGTTCCTCCTCCATGCCCTCAAGTTGATCGGGCGTAAGCCCGAGTTTGCCCATCACATTCCCAAGCATTTGATCGGTGGGCATACCAAGTTCAGCCGCACATTTCATGCACAGACCCTCGGTCTTGCGCTCGCCGTTTTCAACCTTAGTTACAAATACTGTTGCCACACGCTTGTGGCATTTAGAACACATTACCATTATTTAAATTCAACTGCCTCTCGGGCATTTTCTCTCCATTCTTTCTTAATCGTTGCAGCCATTTTTGCATAACCCACAACATAACTGACAAAAGCAAACATCATAAAGACAAGTGCCACTACCCAAAAGGCACCGATCAAAATTTTCATGCCGATCGGCATGGGATCAAGCAATGCGGAAAATACCACCGTAAAGTTAACGGCAAGGTGGAACAGTGTGAGTGCCGCTTTACCATACCAACGGCTGACCACCACCACGCGGCGGCGACGCAGCATCAAAAAGCCGCAAACGCCTTGTGCAAGTTCCTTTAGTACAAAAGGAATCGCAAAGAGCCATGGTAAAAAGCCACCTATGACCAAGGAAAACAGCAATGCGCCCTGCATCAGTTTATCCGCAATGGGATCCAGCATTTTACCAAAGCGCGATACCCAGCCGTTGCGGCGCGCTAGATATCCGTCAAGCACGTCGGTTATGGCTGCAAGCCAAGAAACGGGCAAGGCTACAACAGGCGCCACGGCAAAAAACAGTATCACAAATATCGGCACAAGCAACAAACGAAATACCGTTAGAATATTGGGGATATGTCTCATGTAAACACCTCTTATCTGCCAATCTTAAAATGAAGAGCCTGCGCGGGATATAACACACGTGCATTATGATCCCCCAGCGCCACGATACCAAACGCGCCGTCATCAACAGCAAGCCGATCGACCTTTTGTACATTGTCAACTTCAACGCACACAGCCTCTGTATCACACAGCATCCACAAGCGCGAATCAGACAAGGCGAGTGCCTTCACGCGACCTGAATGTGTGAATTCTGCTTGTATTTTTCCCTTTTTATCAAGCGCCAACACCCGATAAGCGGCATTGATGCGATCAGTTTCAAGAGCGATCGCTATGCCGTTTTCACTTATGCTGTACGCGGCAAGCGCAGCACCGTCAAGCCCAACGGTTTCATACACCTTTCCCTCATGGGATATAACGTGACACGCTGTATCGGTAATAATAGCCAACTTTGTGGATGCGGTATGGCCTGCCGCCAACGGAAAGCCTGCAAGCACCGTTGAGGAAAGGGGTTCCTCATCACCAATCATATATACGTCAACCGTCGTACCGTCCGCTACCGCGCCGACAAGTGTGACAGTTCTACCGTTTTCCGAAACCACAGCGCCAACCGTTGCCGAGGCACGCCCAAAGCGTTGCTTCAAATTAAAATCGGCATCAAAGAGCAAAACCTCAGAGAGTGCGGTGTCAGAGCGGGTGATAATCGTAAAATATCCCGAGTTTGAAACAAAAGCGCCGTAAATGGGCTGTTCGGTCACACCCTCATACAACATATCATACGAATTGCAAACGCAAAACGAGTTCGCGCCAAAATCATACGCAATCAGGTAATCGCGCGAAACGGCAATGCGCGGGGCGGCATACGGTGTTTCATAGGCAACGGATAGCAGCCGCGCACTGTCTGCCGCATAGATATCCACACCGTCAGCGTGCGCCACTGCCATGCCACCGCGATAGGAAACAGGCACAGCATCTTCGCCCTTGTAGTCATAATATACCGTTGTATCACCCTGATCGGGCAAGGAGGTCAACGTTGCAATATCCTTACCGAAATAAAAGAGGCTATCATAACTGAAGGCGTGCGCAAAAAGCACAGAAAACATTACCACAAACAAAACAAGCACAAAAGCCACTATAAACCACGCGCTCTGATACTTTTTTGAAATGCGCGCCCAATAACCAAGCGGCTTTTCTTGGGTTCCGACAAGAGCGGTGGATGACGCTTCAACCAAAGCCGTACTGCGGTTTTCGTTTTCCATAATAACCTCCTTTTAAATTTTTTACAATATTTATATCTATGATATAACTTTACTCATAAAACACGCGGTCAAGATAAAGACCGCAGGCGGGGGCGGTAGCACCGCATGCCTTTCTGTTTTTCTCCTTCAAAAAGGCGGCAACATCAGAAGGCAATAGCCTCCCTCTTCCAACCTCTATCAGTGTCCCTGCCATCACGCGCACCATATGGTAAAGAAATCCATCGGCACGAACACGGAAGGATATCAGATTTCCCTCCCGTTTAACAGAAGCCTCAAACACATGGCGAACAGGATCCTTTTCATCGGGATCACCGTCACGTAGCGCGGTAAAATCATGCTTTCCTACGAATTGCGCTGCCGCCGCGTTCATGGTTGCAATGGCAGCATCATCAAAACGCTTTGGAATATGATAGGCGCGACCTTCAAGAAACGGATCTCGCTCGGCACCATTGTAAATTAGATACTCGTATTCCTTAGATATCACACTGTACCGCGCGTGAAAATCATCGGAAACAGCACGCGCCTCAAGTACTGCGATATCAGAAGGCAAATGAATATTCATGGCACGCGGGATACGGTCAAGCGGCACTGTCGTTTCAAGCGTGCCCGTTCCCTTTTTCGTAACTGTTGCGCAAAAGCCGCGCGCGTGCACACCGCTATCGGTACGGCTACACCCCACAATGTCACAGTCAAAGGAAAACACTGCCTTTGCGGCTTGATTCAGCTTTTCCTGCACAGTGATTCCGTTTGGCTGTACCTGATAACCGCAATATGCAGTACCGAGGTACGCAATTTTCAGTAAAATCTTCATTCTGCACCTCACATGGTATAGCCAATACCGCGGTGATTGAGGTAAAGCAGCGTTGCGCCAAAGGCGATCATGCAGGCAAGCGCCGCGAAATCACCGATGCGAAGGTGCGACACTTTCATTTTTGTTCTCCCCTTGCCGCCCCGATAACAACGGCATTCCATTGCCATGGCAAGCTCATCGGCACGCCGAACCGAGGATACGATCAGCGGGATCAGGATCGGCACCAGCGCCTTGGCACGCTTTACAAGTCCACCGCTTGAAAAATCCACGCCGCGTGCCTTTTGCGCATTCATGATCTTGGAGGTTTCCTCCATTAAGGTGGGAATAAAGCGAAGCGCAATGCTCATCATCATCGCAAACTCGTGCGCGGGAAATCTAATCAAACGAAGGGGCGAGAGAAGGCTCTCAATGGCATCGGTCAGCGCGATCGGCGTTGTGGTATAGGTGAGAAAAATACTAGTGCCAAAGATCAGAACGATAATGCGCACCAGCATAAACACCGCGCTATAAACGCCCTCCACATAGATCGTAATGCGCCAAAAGGAAACAAGCACGCTTGTACCGGTGGCAAAAAAGAGATTGAGAACCGCGGTAAACAGCATGATAAAAAACAGTGGACGCAGGGAGCGCAGCACAATGCGCGCGGGAATACGGCTGAGGATCAGCAGCACCGCCGCAGATACCAATAATGCGCCGAACGCCAACACGTTTTTGCAAAGAAACGCGGCAACAATATAAAGCACGGAAAGTATCACCTTCATGCGCGCATCCATAGCGTGCAAGGGTGAGTGGGCAGGATAATACTGCCCAAATGCGATATTCTTCATCAAACAGTATGTCCTTTACCAAATAACTTACGAAGTGCGGCACTTGCCGCCTCTACTGTATAAATGCCTTCGGGCACAGCAACGCCGCGCGCGCGAAGTTTCATCATCAAATGCGTGATCTGCGGCACGTCAAGCCCCACGTCGGTAAGCCTTTTTGCATTGGCAAACACCTCATCGCGCGTGCCCGAAAGGCAGACCTTGGCTTGCGCCATTACAACGATATCATCACAGTAAGCAGCCATATCCTCCATGCTGTGACTCACGATAATAACGGTAGAGCCCGTCTCTTTACCGTAGGCGCGAATGCCCTCTAATATAGCATCTCTGCCACGCGGATCAAGCCCCGCCGCAGGCTCATCAAGCACCAAAATTTCAGGGCGCATCGCCATGATGCCCGCGATTGCGGCACGGCGCTTTTGACCGCCCGAAAGTTCAAAGGGAGAGCGGTCAAGCAGTGCTTCCTCAAGCCCTACAAAGGCTGCTGCCTCTTTTGTGCGGCGCGAAATCTCCTCTTCGGTAAGCCCCATATTGCGAGGGCCGAATGCAATATCCGCACGGATCGTTTCCTCAAAGAGTTGGTACTCGGGATACTGCATGACAAGCCCAACACGAAAGCGGATGTCACGCATCTTCTTCGGCTCTGCCCAAATATCCTTGCCGTCAAGCAGGACTCTGCCTGCCGTTGGCTTTTCAAGGCCGTTAAACAACTGTACCATAGTGGATTTGCCGGAGCCCGTATGACCGATGATACCTGTCACCGTGCCCTCGCGAACCGAAAGGCTCACATCGTCAAGCGCTCTGATCTCAAAGGGTGTACCCTCGCCGTAGATGTATGATACATGCTCTAAGGTTAAAACAGCCATTATATCACCTCCAACGCGCGACAGATAAGATCCGCACATTCCTCAACGGTAACGGGATCTCCCTCAAGCGCAACACCCTCGGCACGCAACGCGTGCACGAGCGACGTGCATTGCGGCACGTCAAGCCCCGCCGCGAGAAGCCTTGCGGGATCGGCAAAGACCTCGCGCGGCGTGCCGTCCATAATCACCACGCCGTCATCAATTACAATAACGCGGTCAGCGCGCGCCGCCTCGTTCATATAATGCGTGATAGAAAGCACCGTAATACCCTTTTCGCGATTGAGTGCCTCTACCGTTTCAATCACTTCCTTGCGCCCCGAGGGATCCAGCATAGCGGTTGCCTCATCCAAAATGATGCAGTTCGGCTCCATGGCAAGAATACCCGCAATGGCAACGCGCTGCTTTTGACCGCCCGAAAGGCGATGCGGCTCGTGCCTTGCATACGACGTCATGCCAACCGTGGCAAGCGCCGCATCAACGCGCGCGCGTATTTCTGCTGACGGCACGCCGAGATTTTCGGGACCGAACGCCACGTCATCCTCAACAATGGTTGCAACCAACTGATTGTCGGGATTTTGAAAGACCATACCGACCTGACGGCGCAGAGCATAAAAATCATCCTCGGTAAGCGTAGGAGAGGTCAGATCCTGTCCTGCTACAAAAAGTTCGCCGCTATCGGGCTCAAGTATCATATTGAAAAGTTTTGCCAAGGTAGATTTGCCCGAGCCGTTGTGCCCGAGGATCGCAACGTATTCCCCTTTGGCGATATCAAGCGTAATACCGCGCAGAACAGGCTGCTGTAAGCCGTTTTCATCGGAATACGAATAGCAAAGATCTTTTGTGTGAATAAAGGGTTCTTTCATCATTTACACCTCAAGTTCCCAACGCGCACTTGCGCCGCACGGGAGATAAGAGCCTGTTTGTGTAACCTTTAGCCCAAGCTCCTCGGCGGAGGTCTTGCCGCCAAAGCGCGAGCGCACCTTGAGATCAAGAATATAGCTCATAGCAAGGGGGGAAAGACCCGTGGTGTAGGAGTTGATCAGGAAAAACAAAGGCTCGCGCGACAAAAGTTTTGCCGCAAGCTCTACCAATTCTCCAACGCAGTCCTCGATCTTCCAGACCTCGCCCGACGGTCCTCTGCCATAAGAGGGGGGGTCCATGATCACGGCATCGTAAAAATTGCCGCGCTTGATCTCTCGCTCCACAAACTTTTTGCAGTCGTCAACGATATAGCGAATGGGGGCGTCAGCTAGCCCTGAGAGGCGCGCATTTTCTTTGGCCTGCGCAACCATTCCCTTTGCCGCATCCACGTGTACGACCGAGGCACCCGCCTTTGCCGCCGCCACGGTGGCGCCGCCCGTATAGGCAAACAGATTTAACACCTTGATAGGGCGGCCTGCCTTTTTGATCTTTTCGCCAAACCAATCCCAGTTTGCGGCCTGCTCGGGAAAAAGACCCGTGTGCTTAAAGCCCATGGGCTTAATGAGAAAGGTAAGATCGCGATATTGGATCTTCCATTCAGCAGGCACTCTGCTTTCTTTCCATGCGCCACCGCCCGCCGAGGAACGGCGATAAACAGCATCAGCACGCTTCCACGCGGGATGCGCGGCAGCCCCGCGCCAAATGATCTGCGGATCGGGGCGTACCAAAATATATTTTCCCCAACGCTCAAGACGCTCGCCATCAGAGGTATCAAGTAATTCGTAATCCTTCCAATTCTCGGTATAAAACATGCTTTACTCCTGCTCAGTTGTTAAAATATTTTGCAAGGCGCGAGGCGCCGCTATGTGCGTGACACACGGCAATGGCAAGCGCATCGGCGGTGTCATCGGGTTTTGGTGTTTCCTTTAATCCCAAAAGGCTTGTTACCATAGCCATGACCTGCTTTTTCTCGGCTCTGCCATATCCCACCACCGCTTGCTTGACCTGCAAGGGTGTGTATTCCGAAATGCGAAGCCCCTTTTGCTCACCGCACAAAAGCACGATGCCGCGCGCCTCGGCTACGCGAATACCGGTGGTGATGTTGGTATTGAAAAACAGCTCCTCAACCGCCATTTCCTCGGGATGAAAGTGGTCGATGATGGTATTTAGATCACGGTAGATCCCCGCAAGTCGCTCCTCAGTGCGCACACCCGCGGGCGTTCGAATGGCGCCGTAGCCCAAGGGCCTGAATTTACCCGCGCGATATTCTACTACGCCCCACCCGACAATTGCAAGACCGGGGTCTATGCCGAGAATGATCATGATACCACGTTCCCTTTCAAA